>NZ_VOZH01000006.1:0-125573 GCF_013419875.1 Acinetobacter sp. YH12049
TCGCAAGAGATGCGATGGATGTCTGATGATTTGTAGTCATAAATTTAAGTCCCCACTTGTTTCTAAGTGGGGACTAAATTAAGGCTTATAGGATGAATTCAGAAGGTGTGTTCAGCGGACGCTTACGTTGGAGTCGCTCTAGTGGTATTTCATAACCCAATTGGAGTGTGAGTTGATGAATGTCGAGGAGATCTTTTGGGAGGTGTAGTGAGCGAATTTGGGGATGCATATTGTCAGCTCGATGGTTTTCCTTAGAGCATAGATGAATGAGCCTTGATGTGAGTGCAGATATTTTTCAAAGCATATCTATATCTGAAAGGGCAAGGTGAAATATTGCAAAAGTTAAAGTTTTAAGAATATAGAAAAGGTAAATTAAAAAAGCACCCGAAGGTGCTCTAATTAAGCTTCGACTGCATATTGACTGGTTTTAAGTGCAGCAATGGCTTGAATACGTCGTTCAATCAACATTTCACCAATATCCGGCCCGGATACATCAGGTGGAAGGTCGGCAGCTTTAATATTACGAACCACTTGCATGGCATCTAAAACGTATTGAGCTTGTGGATAGGCGCGATCCTCTAAACCTAAACGACCACGTGAATCACATTCACAGGCTTGTACAAAGGCCTCTACGCGTTCAGGACGGCGTAGCACATCCATACGTTGTAACAGGCGCCACAAGGTACCCGGTTTTAAACTCAAGGCTTGATGGCATTTTAAATGCTCTTTACACACTGAGATGGCCAATTGTTTGGTATTGGTGGGTACACGCATACGGTCACAGACTTCGGTAACGGGTTTTACACCACGTTCTTCATGCATGATATGGCGCGGTAATTCATCCACTGGAGTGAGTGCTTTGCCCAAGTCGTGTACAAGTACAGCAAAACGAACATCCAAAGAATAATTGGCACGACAGGCTTGCTGCAACGACATCATGGTATGAATACCACAGTCTATTTCAGGGTGATATTCAGGACGCTGTGGAATACCGTATAACGCATCAATTTCAGGGAACAAGACTTTTAAAGCGCCACAGGCTCTTAAGACCTCAAAATATTCATCTGCGTGGTCTTCCATTAAGGCACGGGACGTTTCCTTCCATACACGTTCAGGTGTAAGGGCTTCAAGCTCGCCAGATTTGGCAAGCTCTTGCATCAGCGCAAGTGTTTCTTCAGCCACTTTAAAACCTAAAGCTTTATAACGTGCTGCAAAACGTGCAATCCGCAGAACTCGCAAAGGATCTTCGACGAAGGCATCAGACACATGGCGAAGGATGCGTCGCTCTAAATCTTGTTGACCATGGTAGGGATCATAAATTTGGCCAGCATCATCCATGGCAATCGCATTGATCGTGAGGTCACGTCGAATGAGATCTTGTTCGAGTGTGACATTGACGTCGGTATAAAATTCAAAGCCATGATACCCATGTCCAGACTTACGTTCTGTACGGGCTAAGGCATATTCGTCTTTGGTCTCTGGATGAAGAAAAACAGGGAAATCTTTACCCACAGGTTGATAACCTTGAGCAAGTAATTGTTCCGGCGTTGCACCGACAACGACATAATCTTTTTCGTGATAGGGGTGCCCGAGCAAGTGATCTCGAACTGCACCGCCTACTAAATAAACTTGCATGAAAAAACCTCTATTCTTAGAGCAATCATGCTACAGAACAGAGGTTTTCTCAAGTCACAAAGTGTGTTCAAGTCAACTAAATTAGAGTGCTAATTTTTCGTTTTCTTGAATCTCTGCAACTGTTAATGCAGTCATATTCACTAAACGGCGAGTTGTCGCTGTTGGCGTTAAAATATGAACAGGTTTTGCAGCACCCAAAAGAATTGGGCCAATCGTCACGTTACTACCTGAAGTTGATTTCAACAAGTTGAACGAAATGTTCGCTGCATCCAGATTAGGCATAATCAGCAAGTTCGCAGAACCTTTAAAACGTGAGTTCGGGTATGCGAAATGACGAATATTTTCATCCAGTGCGGCATCACCATGCATTTCACCTTCAACTTCAAGTTCTGGTGCAATTTCTGACAAAATATCATAAACCTTACGCATTTTTTGTGCGCTAGGATCATTTTGGTCAGAACCGAAACTTGAGTGAGAAAGCAATGCTACACGCGGCGTAATACCAAAACGGCGTACTTCTTCAGCCGCTAAAATAGTCATTTCAGCCAACTGTTCAGCTGTTGGATTACGGTTAATGTAAGTATCAGCAATAAACAAGTTACGGTCTTCAAGCATCAATGCATTCAGCGTAAAGAAGTTATTGCGGCCTTCTTTTAGTCCAATCACATTGCTGACAAAGTCTAAGTGAATGTCATAGCTAGAATAAGTACCACATAACATACCGTCAGCTACACCATGACGAACCAACATTGCCGCGATAAGTGTTGAACGACGACGTGCTTCACGCTGAGCGTATTCAGGCGTTACACCTTTACGTTGCATGATGCTGTAGTAATCGTCAGCAAACTTATCATAATCAGGGTTTTTCTCTTGATCGACGATAGTGATGTTCACGCCGTCTTCAAGACGTAGACCTAATTTTTTGATGTTTGCTTCAATGACTGCAGGACGGCCTACAAGAATTGGTTTTGCTAAACCTTCATCAACAGCAATTTGTACTGCGCGAAGTACACGTAAATCTTCACCTTCAGCATATGCAATACGTTTTGGATCAGTTTTCGCTTGCGCAAAAATTGGTTTCATCATGAATGCAGAGTTATAAACAAACTCAGACAAACGTTGACGATACGCAGAGAAGTCTTGAATTGGACGAGTTGCAACACCTGAATCCATCGCTGCTTGTGCAATTGCGGGTGCAATCTCAAGAATCAAACGTTGATCTAATGGGCGCGGAATGAGGTAATCACGACCAAATGAAGCAGATTTTTCACCATACGATGCAGCGTCTGCTTCAACATGCGCCATGCGAGCAATCGCATGTACACAAGCAATCTTCATTTCTTCATTAATCGTGGTTGCACCAACATCGAGTGCGCCACGGAAGATATAAGGGAAGCAAAGCGCATTGTTCACTTGGTTTGGATAGTCTGAACGACCAGTTGCCATAATCACGTCTGGACGTGCTTCATGTGCATGTTCAGGAAGAATTTCAGGGTCAGGGTTAGCAAGGGCAAAGATGATCGGATCTTTCGCCATGACTTTAACCATTTCTTTGGTTAAAATACCTGCTGCAGAAAGACCAAGGAACATGTCCGCACCTTCCATTACATCAGCAAGCTGAGAGCCTTCG
The DNA here is from genome assembly GCF_013419875.1 of Acinetobacter sp. YH12049. Classification (NCBI taxonomy): domain Bacteria; kingdom Pseudomonadati; phylum Pseudomonadota; class Gammaproteobacteria; order Moraxellales; family Moraxellaceae; genus Acinetobacter; species Acinetobacter sp. YH12049. The sequence continues at coordinate 3,266 of NZ_VOZH01000006.1, forward strand.
ATGTCTTGAACGTATGCCTTTTTCGACTCATCCAAGCCTTCACGTTTAGTCGTCAATAAACCGCGTGAATCTGCCACAACGATGTTTTCTTTTTTTACGCCAAGTGCGCAAAGTAAGTTCAAACATGAAAGGGCAGCAGCACCTGCGCCAGAAGCGACAATTTTGATTTCTTCAATTTTTTTGCCATTGAGTTGAAGTGCATTCAGTAATGCAGAACCCACAATGATCGATGTACCGTGTTGGTCATCATGGAACACAGGAATATTCATGCGTTCACGAAGTTTTTGCTCGATGTAGAAACACTCTGGGGCCTTGATGTCTTCAAGGTTGATACCACCAAAAGTTGGTTCTAATGCTGCAACGATATCTACGATTTTGTCTGGATCGTTTTCAGCAATTTCAATGTCAAAAACATCAACACCAGCGAATTTTTTGAATAGAACGCCTTTACCTTCCATAACAGGTTTTGACGCTAAAGGACCAATGTTACCTAAGCCCAGTACGGCTGTACCGTTACTGACTACAGCAACAAGATTACCGCGCGCTGTGTAAAGTGCAGCAGTAGATGGGTCGCGTTCAATTTCTAAACAAGGTGCAGCGACACCTGGCGAGTATGCGAGGGCTAAATCGTGTTGGTTGACCAATTGTTTGCTTGGTGTAACGCTGATTTTCCCCGGAGTTGGAAATTCGTGATAATACAAAGCCTGCTGTTTTAAAGATTGATCGTCCATCTGTATCTCGATTGTGTTTTGTTTATCCAATATAAAGCTGAAATGCTTGCTTTATCCGCTTGAATATAACATTAGTTGCACAGTTGGGACAGTCGAAGTCGCGTCTTTTTCAGACAATCTTATAGCTCAGGCATAGTGACTTATATTAAGTATGTATAAGCAGGCGAAGAGATATTATTTTCAAGGAACACGGTTGCCTCTTCTTGTGGCAATGGCTTAGAGAAAAAATAGCCTTGAGCAATGTCACATTCTAAGTCTTGTAGATACTGTAACTGTTGTTCGGTTTCAATCCCTTCAGCGACTACCGTCATGCCCATCGCTTTGCCCATGGCAATCATGGCACTGACGATGGCCAATTGTTTATTTTCACCAATTTTAGAGATAAAACTCCGGTCAATTTTTAAGATATCAATTGGGAAATCAGCTAGATAAGATAATGATGAGTAGCCCGTACCAAAGTCATCAAGTGAAATATTGATTTTACGTTTTTTGATTTCGTTTAACAGTTCACGTACTGAATCTAGATTTTCGACCAAAGAGGATTCGGTAATTTCCAGTTCTAAACTTGCTCCATCAATTTGATTGGCATCTATCGCTTCATCAAGATCATTTAACAATTGTCCACGGCGCAGTTGCTGCGCGACAATATTGACGGATACACAAATATTTTGATAACCCAAATTGTTCCAAAAACGAATTTGCTGTGCGGTTTTTTGCAGGACAAAACGCCCGATATCCGAAATTAAACTGGTTTGTTCTGCTAGAGGAATAAATAAGCCTGGTGGTATTAAGCCTTTTTCAGGGTGATTCCAACGCACCAAGGCTTCAAAACCATAAATATTTTTATCACGGAAATTAATCTTCGGTTGGTAATACACCACCAACTCATTATTTTGAATGGCTTTACGCAAGTCGCGTTCCAAGAAGATCCCCTGCTCTAATAATGCGGTATTTTCATTGGAATAATAACGAGTGGTGTTGCCACCTAAATTTTTTGCTTCGCTCAGCGCTTGTTCTGCACAATTATTCAGATAATCTAGCTGACGACCATGCTCAGGGTAGAACGCGACACCCATCGATAAAGTGATAACATGATCTTGGCCAAAAATATTAAATGGAATGCTAAAGGCTTTATTGATGCGTTCACAATGCTCTTGCACAGAAGGGCGGATATGTGAAATTTCATACACTATCGCAAAATCATCGCCATTTAAGTGTGCTACAAACAGAGCTTCGGCATTGGTTAGACGTAAACGCTGTGCGACTTGGCGTAACAGTTCGTCACCACCATTGTTGCTGAGATATTCATTTAATGGACGGAAACGGTCGATGTTTAAACGAATAACGGCCAACTGTTTAATCGAATCTTGCTGTGAAACTAAATATTGATGCAGTTGATAGTTGTAATAAAAACGGTTAGGTAAATCTGTTAAGGTGTCATAGTTTTCTAAATAAGATAAACGTTGTTCTTGCAATTTACGTTCTGTTAAATCTGAGACAATTCCAATGTAATGGGTGACGCGATTTTGATCATCGGTAATCGCATTAATATGCATCCATAGTGTCAGTTCTTTACCTGAAAGAAATTTTTCGTGCAATTCACCATCATACTCACCAATTTTCAGCACTTGCTTAATGATCGAATAGTGCATACTACGTTGAATTGATTTGTAATTTGCAGTGATATCAAAAAGATGTTTACCAATAATTTGGTCGTAGTTAAAGCCGGTTAATTGTTCGTAAAATGGATTGACTTCGATATAGCACAGCTCTTCATTTAAAATGAAAATCCCTTCAGCAGCTTGTTCGAGTACACTGGCTGCAAGTTTTAAACGTTCTTGAGACGTCCGTTCCTGATGAATGTCACGACGAATACCGACCATGCGCAAGGGCTTACGGTTATCTGGATCGCGTTGAATGACCCGCCCAATATCATGTACCCAACTCCATTTTCCTTGACTGTTTTGAATTCGATAGGTGGCCTCATAACGATCTTTAAATCCACGTAGATGTTGAATCATTGCCGACTTAAAATGAGGAATATCATCAGGATGGATCACATGCTGTAACTGTTGCTGATGCTCTTTCGAATGCCTTAGGGTTTTTTCTTGCTTATAGTTGGTGACAACGATTTTACGATCTTTGATATTCCAATCCCAAGGGCGTAAACCTGCAATTTCATGCGCAAGGACTAAATTGGCTTGTTGGTTTTCTAAATCCTTGTTCATTTGCTCAATGTCGAAGGTCCGCTCTTTGACTTTCTGTTCAAGGATTTGGTTACCCAGTTGTAGCTGTAATTCGATGTCTCGTGATTTGTTGACTTCATCTTGGAGCTGCTGACACAGTTCATCAGTCCATTTGACTTGTTGCTTCGCACTATCGACCAGTAGGTTATTTTTAGCATGTAATGTCGATACACGACGATGAATTCGATATGACGTCATGGCGCACATTAAAATCACAATGAGCCCAAAATTAATACTCAGGCTAAATAAGTGATTTGAACCATCTAAGAAAAAGAACTGTGCAATCAGATAGGGCACGATAGACGGGATAAAGGCTAAACAAAAATAATTGAGTTTTTGCGTCAAATAGGTCAAACCAAAGGTTTGCGTCACGATCAAGAGTAGGGCAGAGAGCGTCAGGGCTTGAATTGGTTCAAAGCTTTGATTGGTCGCAGGCAAATAATAAAAAATTAAAAAAATACCGCTCGCAATCAGTGTGCCGACTGAAAAACACTGAAACTGTAGCCAACGATGCGCAATCATCAGTGAATATTGTTCAGGTTTAAAATAAACGGTGCTAATCAGCCAACATAAACTGACAAAAACTTCGGTAAAAATAAACCAAATATTGAAATATAAAGATGGCGATTTATAAAAAATTTGATATATCGAAAAAATATATAAGCAAATAATCAGAATACTGACTAAAAAATAGCGGCTATGGCGAATCGTGTTCGCAATTTGAGCAGTATGATTGTACTGCTTGATATATTCATCTTGTTTATACGTCATGAATATAAAAACCCTGCCTTAACCAAATTTAGATCGTTGTATTTGTATTGTTCCTGAGAATATTTGTTTATTCTTAGTAACAAATCATTTGTTTTTATTGACTCTAGGGTAATTGCGTTACAAATAAAAAGCAATATCGAGGATGTCATCATTGATGCTTTCAGATGAACTATCGAGTAAAAATTAAATAAATTTATAATTTAAAATTGAAAGTGCAACTACAGGTGCAGTTTCTGTGCGAAGGACACGTTCACCGATACACCAGTTCACAAAACCTTTCTCATTTGCTGCGCTGATCTCGGCTTCGCTCAAGCCACCTTCAGGGCCTATCAGTAAGGCAAATTGTGGGTCAGCATCAGCTAATACATCAACTTCATCTTTATTGGGTGCGAGTACCAACTTGGTAGTCGGAAGATTACTCTCCAGCCATTTTTCAAGGGAAAGGGGCGCAAGTACTTTAGGGACAATGTTGAGACCACATTGTTCACATGCAGCAATGGCAATACCTTGCCAATGGTCGAGTTTCTTTTGATCACGATCGTACTTCAAACGCATTTCACAACGTTCGGATGTGAGTAGTTGAATTTCAGAAACACCGAGTTCAACCGCTTTTTGAATCGCATAATCCATGCGGTCGCCTTTGCTCATCACTTGACCCAAGAGTGCCGTAAAATGTGGTGTGCGATTGCTTGGATTGAATTGCAAAACTTGGACGGCAGCCGACTTTTTAGCGACTTCAACCAATTCAACATGGTATTCGCCACCTTGCCCATTGAACAAAGTGGCAGTTTCGCCCACGTGAGCACGTAAAACTTTTACCCAGTGATGAAACACTGTTTCCGTTAATTCAACAGTCGTATCAACAGTTAAATCAGCTTCAATATAAAAACGTGGCATTAAAGTTTTACTCTCAAATAGGTCGAAATGTCTTATGCAAGACCGAGGTCTTTCACAAGTTGGCGTGTAGGGTCAGTGGTGTTCATGGTATAGAAGTGCAAGCTTGGCGCACCACCAGCAATCAGGCGTTCGCAAAGTTTTACAATCACTTCATGACCAAAGGCTTTGATCGATGCTGTGTCGTCGCCATAAGTCGCAAGCTGTTTACGAATCCAGCGAGGAATTTCTGCACCTGTACCATCTGCAAAGCGGATTAAGTTGCTTGCATTGGTAATCGGCATAATGCCTGGAGCAACAGGAATATTCACGCCTTCTTTTTGAATGCGCTCTACAAAGTAGAAGTATGCATCTGGATTAAAGAAGAACTGTGTGAGTGCTGCATTTGCGCCTGCATTGGCTTTATCGCAGAAACGTTTGATGTCGAGATCAAAGCTGTCTGCTTGCGGATGCATTTCAGGGTAAGCAGCCACTTCGATTTTGAAGTGATCACCAGTATGTTCACGGATGAAACGCACAAGATCTGTTGCATAAGGCAATTCGCCTAAGCCCACCTGACCAGAGGGCAAGTCACCGCGCAGCGCAACAATACGGTCAATGCCTTGTGACTTATACAAATCCAGCAATTCGGCAATACGTTCTTTGCTGTCACCAATACAAGACAGGTGAGGGGCAACAGGTGTGCCTTTACCGTTGAAGTCGTTCAATGTAGACAAAGTACGTTCACGGGTAGAACCGCCTGCACCGTATGTTACAGAGAAAAATTCAGGATTTAATAATTGTAGTTCTTGGTGTACAACTTTAAGTTTTTCCGCGCCCGCATCAGTTTTGGTCGGGAAGAACTCAAAGGAAATAGGAATCTGTTTTGACATGTTCAAATCCTTTTTTTATAAATACTTTTATTTAAAAAAATCCCCTCATCCTAACCTTCTCCCTGAGCCATATATGGCGCAAGAGAAGGGACTTCCATTATGAAAGTAATAGTTATTTGGAGTTAACAACAAATTTGCTTTCACAATGAAGAGTTCCCTCTCTTGCGCTGAGCTTCAAAGCAGTGCTTGAAGCACGCTCAGGAGAGGGTTAGGGAGAGGTATTTATAAAACTTAGTATTTATAAGCCTCAGCTTTGAACGGGCCTTCAACTTGAACACCGAGGTAGTCCGCTTGTTCTTGAGTCAAAGTCGTCAATACGCCGCCGAAACCTGCAACCATTGCAGCAGCAACTTCTTCGTCTAATTTCTTAGGAATAAGTTCTACACGGATTGCAGCTTGTTTTTGATCTTCAGGAAGATCAGCAAATTTTTCAGCGAATAGGTGCATTTGACCCAATACTTGGTTGGCAAAAGAACCATCCATAATACGTGAAGGGTGACCGGTTGCATTACCAAGGTTCACCAAACGGCCTTCTGAAAGAAGGATTAAGTAATCATTTTCATTTTCTGAACGATACACTTGGTGAACTTGTGGCTTAACTTCAACCCACTTATAACCACGTAAGTAATTTGTGTCGATTTCAGTATCGAAATGACCGATGTTACAAACTACAGCGCCAGCTTTTAATGAATCAAGCATTGCAGCGTCACATACGTGGTAGTTACCAGTTGTTGTTACGATCAAGTCAGTATTTTGAAGAAGATCAAGGTTGATGTCTTCTTTCTTACCCGTTTGAATGCCATTTTTATACGGAGCAACAACTTCGAAACCGTCCATGCATGCTTGCATTGCACAGATAGGGTCAACTTCAGTGACACGTACAATCATGCCTTCTTGACGAAGTGATTGAGCAGAACCTTTACCTACGTCACCATAACCGACTACAAGCGCACGACGACCAGATAAAAGCATATCTGTACCACGTTTGATTGCATCGTTAAGTGAGTGACGGCAGCCGTATTTGTTGTCGTTTTTAGACTTAGTGACAGAGTCATTTACGTTAATCGCTGGAACTTTTAAAGTACCGTCGCGGTGCATTTCGTAAAGACGTTGAACACCTGTAGTGGTTTCTTCTGTAATACCGTGAATTTTAGCAATCACTTCTGGGTATTTTTCGTGAACAAGTGCAGTTAAGTCACCGCCATCGTCCAGAATCATGTTGGCATCCCAAGGCGTACCATTCACATTAATTTGCTGTTCAAGACACCACATGTATTCTTCTTCAGTTTCGCCTTTCCAAGCAAATACAGGAATACCTGCAGCAGCGATTGCAGCAGCAGCGTGGTCTTGAGTAGAGAAGATGTTGCATGAAGTCCAGCGAACTTCTGCACCTAATTCAACTAGAGTTTCAATTAAAACTGCAGTTTGAATGGTCATGTGGATACAGCCAAGGATTTTCGCGCCAGCAAGCGGTTTAGCCGCTGCATAGCGTTTGCGAAGACCCATTAGGGCTGGCATTTCTGCTTCTGCGAGTTTGATTTCTTTACGGCCGTAGTCAGCTAGTGAAATGTCGGCAACTTTGTAATCTGTAAATGAAGCATTAACCGCGTTCATCACGATCTCCTTAATAAAAACAATTGATCATTCAGTTCGCGGATGCCGTTGTTGATTGGAACGAGTGTCCAACCGAATCGTCGAGCCTAGCGATCTTATATTTAGTGCCTATAAGAAAGTCGCAGCATCCCTCGACTAGCGGAGTATTGTACTTGGAAATAGAGTGAGTTCCAATCAAAAATTGGTTAATATGTAGATGAATAATCTGATAATAAAAAGATAATAACGTACATATCATGAATATATTAAAATTTAATATTTTCCTAGTTTTACTCGTATCTTCACAAGCTGTCTCAGCAAGGCGAGGCGACTTTTCACCACAAGATATTTTTTTTCTGCCTTTAATTTTGATTGGGGTTTTATCCTTATTTAAATTTTCAGGCTTTATTGAAAATTATACGAAAGGCTTAAATTTAACCCTTAGAGTAGTCATAAAAGCAGTGAGTTTTATTATTTTGATTGGCATCATTGCCCTTATAATTATCGGGATAGGGCTAATTTCTGAGTATATTCCTGAAAAATGGTCGATGATATTCTAGTGCAATTTTAAATATAAAAAATTGGAAGCTAATAATGAAAAAATTAACTGCATTCATATGCTTGTGTTTTTCAGCACTAACATATGCCAACGATTCAACAGGCTATGTGGCAACGGGAGGGGTGCAGTACCTGAAAAATAAAGACATTCAAATGTTCAGTGAAGACCTGTTTATCAGTAAAAAAATGATCAAGGTCGATTATCAGTTTAAAAATCTGAGCAATCAAGATGTGATTGAAACGGTCTTATTTCCGTTGCCAAAAGTTAAAAACTTCTTTGAATCAGATTTTGCCAATACAGAAAAGTTGCTCAAACGTTTTAAAGTTCAAGTGAATGGAAAAACGATTCAGCCTGAAATGCATGTGCGCACTTTTATTCAAAAAGATGAAAAAACAGCCCCGATTGATATGACGGAGAGTTTTAAGCAATGCGGGTTTACGGAAAAAGACATGCTGAATCCGTGGAGCAGGCAAGATGATGAATATGAAACTTTCGAGGAAAAACTCAGAAACTGTAAAAATGCAGCTTTGCAAAAAGTTTTGCCCAAAGATCCGAGTGAAGTCATTTCATGGTCATCTCAGGTAATTTACAGCTGGAAGCAAACCTTTAAAGCCAAAGCATTTACTCGCGTACAGCATCAATATGCACCGCTGGTGGGTGGCTCTGTGGCGTTATATCCAGATGAGTATAATCAACAATTTTGTATGGATAAAAACTTTAAGGCAGGACTCAGAAAGGCCAAATCACAGCATGCACCATTTCAAGCACTGGGCTATATCTTAAAAACAGGTGCCAATTGGGCAAAACCTATTCAAGATTTTAAGCTGACTATTGAGCGGGATGCTAACGAACTGGTTTCATTTTGCTGGGCAGGTAAAGTCAAAAAACTGAGCGCTACGCAGTTTCAAATGGTTGAAAAGAATTTTGTACCCAAACAAGATTTGGACATTATTTTTGTGCATGTGAAATCAGGTCTGGATTAAAACTTGCAGGCAAAACTGCTGCGATTTGTTTATCATCGTCCATAAGCAATTTTGAGTTTTGATATATGTCGATGGAAATACCTGATGAGTTGGCAAATTTAGAAGCCAATGGCGGCATTTATGCAGTGTGGATGTTGCTGCAGCACTTAGGTATAGATGCAGACATTCAGCAGCTCATCGAAGTTTGTGCTTATGAAGCTGACCATGGCACAACAACCATTGGTTTAGCCGTTGGGTTAAAGAAGTTTGGCTTCCAAGTAAAGTTTTACACAGAGCATGATCCTGAGCTGCAGGACAGTGAAAAACGCAGTTATGCAGAAGCAGACCAATTGGAACTGCCTATATTGCCCGCAATTGGCTATGCACAAATTCAGCAGGCTTTTGAACAAAATCAGTTTGTGATTGTCTATTACGACACCCTAGAAGGCGTGGGGAACCATTCTTTGGTGTATGACATTGACAAAACAGAGATCAGTTTTTTTGACAGCTTTGAAGCCATGCCAGCAGACGTATTTGAACAGCAGCGTGGGGCAGAGGGCATTTGCCGACAAGTCATTATTGTGGATGTAAATGATTATGTGGCGAGCTGAGCCATATTGTTGAATGAAAAAAGCCCATCATGAGATGGGCTTTATTTTTTAGAAAATAATTGGATTATTGCTCAGCCATATTGGCTTTTTCATTCCAAAAATCTGCTTTTTCTTCATCGGCGTCGATGCCTAATCCATTGGCATAAATAAAAGCCAAATCACGCATGGCCTGAACTTCACCTAATTTTGCAGATTGTTCAACCAGTTCAATGGATTTAGCGACATCTTTTTCCACCACATCGCCGCGACGGTAAAAATTGGCCAATTCTAAAATAGCAGCAGGATGGTCATGCTTCGCCGCTTGTTCTAACCAGCGGTGCGCATGTTCAAAATAGGTTTTAGATTCTTCCGGATCTTCTTCGAGCATATCTTTGGCATAGACTGCATAGCCTTCACCCAGCCAATACATTGCTTCTACATGACCTAACTGAGCTGCTTTGAGTGCCCATTCTTCTGCAAGTTCAACATGCTCATCATTTTCACTTTGCATATAAATTTCAGCCAGTTCAAATTGAGCATCTTTATTGCCTGCCATGGCACGGTTATATAAAGCAGGAGAGATCGAAAGTTCAGACATGTGTAATCCAAAAGAGCAGAATAGGCATAGCCTAATCGGTTGGCATGAAAAAAGCCAATCCGAAGATTGGCTTTCAATGTTTAGAGAAGCTTGTCTAATGAATTAAAATTTCAATAACACAGCTGACAATACAAATACGACAACCAATGCACCAATAATTTTCCAAAAATATTCAGCGATATAACTAATACATAGCCCGACAAATAAAGCCGCAATAGTCAGCGCGCCAAACCAATAACTGATGTTATTGCTCGGCGTGCCAAGAGAGAGGCAAATTATCAAGGCGATGATCAATAGCGCCCAGCCGACTAGCGTGGCTAACCGTGTTTGGCCCACACTTAACTCTTTGCTGTAGAACTGCTTTTGATGTTTAGACATGCTGTATGCCAAGGCAAAAAAACCTAAGCTACTCAGTGCCCAAATCAGGAGAAAGAGCATCATGCTTCAACCTCCTTTGTGCCACGTGCTTTTTTAACAGGCAGCCCTTTATGCTTTTTCACTTTGTAAAATGAATAGGCAAACAAGATAGCCAAAAGCCACATTGCAAGATCAAAGGATGCAATCATCCATTGGCCATTTGCCATGGTATTCCAAAGCGCTTGACCACCAGTCATGAAGTTTACAATCGGCAGTAAGGCAAAAATTGCTGTGGCAAAAGCTAAAAGTTCTAGCCACGCTTGACGATGCGTACGGAACATCGCATAAATAAGCGTTAGTAGCCAAACAATAAAGAAACTACGAATTTCTAATTCCGAACGGTTTTCAAGTTGTGCGGGAATAAAACGGTTGGCATAGAAAAATGCTGCGCAGGCAATCGGCAAACCAATAATCGCTGCAATATTGGTCACTTCAACCGTGCGGTAGCCAAATGATTTAAAGCCTTGTTTTTGCTGTTGCGGCGCACGTTTTACACACCACAGAATGAGACCTGTAGCGACCATCAGTGTGCCTACAATCCCTGAAATAAACAGCAGCCAACGTAGTGCTAAATCTACACCGCGTGCTTCATGCAGCGTAGTCACTACATTGTAAATACCCATCGGTACAGAAGGCTGCTTTAACTTGGCACTTTCGTCAGTTAAGTCTTTGCCAGTTACGCCATCAAATTGTTTACTTGCATAGACATTTCGATACGCGACACTTTCACCATGTAAGGCGCGTAGTTCAATTTTAGCTTGGTCTGTATTCGGTGCAATGATGCTAACGGTACTAATCGGATTAGTTTTCCATTCATTCTGAACCGCAGTCACGATCGGCGCTAAATTGGTCAACGGCGCAGCAACGACAGGTTGCTCTTCACGTTTAGAGCGACGATCTCCTCGACCTTCACCACGGCTCTCAGCACGATTTTCGCCTTGGTTTTGTGCAGAATTGGCACGGGTTTGCTGTGGGCGTTCGCCACGTTCTTCACGTCCTTGAGCAGATTCACGTCCTTCAGGTTTATTTTCCTGAACCAATGCACGATTTTGTTCTTGTAAAAATTGTCCACGGTTTTCATAAATACGCTCAATCCCCCAAGGCATGATTGTAAATAACAGCAGCAACAGGCCACTAAAGGTGATCATGATGTGGAAGGGAAGCGCAAATACTGCGGTTGCATTATGTGCATCGAGCCAAGAACGTTGTCCTTTACCTGAACGAAAGGTAAAGAAATCTTTAAAGATTTTTTTATGAGTAATCACACCACTAATGATGGCAACTAACATCAACAGTGTGGCTATCCCGACAAACCATCGCGTCCACATACGTGGCATACCATATAGTTCGAAATGGAAACGATAGAGAAAATTACCACCACGCGTATCGCGCGGCTCAAGCACTTCACCTGTAGCACTATCAATGTAGATTTGTTTACCGCCACGGCGTGCGCGAGGGTCTTCACCTTGTTCACGCACGGTAATTAAGGTGGCATTTTGACGCGTATTCGGCAGCAAAATATTCCAAGCACCTGCATTTGGATGATTTTGCTGTAAATAATTCAGTGCGACTTGAGTTTGTTGGACTTGTGAACTGGCTGGAACAGATTGATGCAGCTCAGGTGTCATCCAAACATTGATTTCATTTTTAAAAAAGCTCAGGGTTCCGGTCAGGAAAATAGCATACAGCAACCAACCTAAGATTAGGCTAGCCCATGTATGCAGCCAAGACATGGACTGGCGCGGTCCCTCTACTTTTGCATCAACACGCATTTTAGCTTCCCATCATCATGTAAATGGCATACAAACACACCGCAGGGATCACAATGCCTAAAGTTGCTTTGAGGGTTTTATTCACCATAAAGACCCAAATAAATGCACAGCTCCACAGGATAAATGCAATTAAAGTTGCACTCATGGCTGCACTTCCACGGTCTTCGCTAAACACATCTGCGATCACGATGGCCGATAGCATCGCGACAACATATCCGCCCACTAAAGCGAGGGCAAAGCGATAGAAAATCATCAAGCGATAGGTCAATAGAGAAGGAGTGTCTTTACGCGTTTTAGGCAGCGCAGATGTGAGGGGTGTCACAAGTGCCTCAGGTGGTGAGCTATTCATAAAATACTTAAGCGCTTGGGAATTGTATTAAAGTTAATCTAAATGATAACAATTATTATTAATAATTAGAATAATGTATTCACAAAATTATTGATTTTTCAGCATGCTGAGTAGAAATGGATTTAAAAAGAGGGGAATTGAAGGCAAAAAAATAGCGACTGAAGTCGCTATTTTAGAATGCATGAATGCATGAATGCATGAATGCTTGATTGTCTACATTATTGCTCTTGTTGAATGCCTGCAACTAACCAGTCTTGATCAGAACCCGCAGGCTTAACAAAATGCCATACTTCAGCAAATGGCTGTGGCAGGCTATTTAAGTCTTCACTTACCGTACCTGTAAAACGCACACTTACAACGTATTGACCATTTTCGTTAGCAGAATCGACAACCATAGCATTTAAGTTAGAAAACTCAGCAACGTCTTCATCTTTATTCGCCATAATGTCGTTATACATCGACTGGTAAAGATCAGGCGTTAAGTAACGCTGAATTTCAGAAATGTTGCTTGCAGTATTCATCGATTGAATGTGGTTAAAACGCTGACGTGCAACACGTAAAAATGTTGCTGGTTCTGTACCATCAGGCAATTGATTGCCGCTGTTGGTATAGGCAGCACCAAAAGGCGCGTTCGTTGCTGCAGCTGCACCAAATGGAGCATTTGAAGCTGCTGAATTACCGCCTACAGAATTACCAAAAATATTCGTATTGTCATTACCTGCACGAGGTGCGGCATTTTGCTGGCCAAACGGTGCATTGTTTGCACCGCTGTTTGGCGCATACGGATTGTTAGTGGCTAGTTTTTTTTTTGCGCCCATCTTACGGAAAATGAAGAAGGCAACAGCAGCGGCAAGTAAAATCCAGATCCAGCCTGGAATACCACCTTTCTCTTCCTGTTGTTGAGCTTGCGCTTCAGAAGCTGCTTGACCGTTATTGTCATCGGCCATCGCATTTGCAGCGACTGCACCAATTGCAGCACCAGCCACACCAGCTGCAACCATTCCGCCCACATTCGAGCCAGATTTAGCTGGAGCGCCAGCAGTTGCAGGCTGTTGAACAGGAGCAGATTGACGAGGTTGCTGATAAGACTGAGTTGGAGCAGCTTGACGGCTCATACCATGGCTTTTACCACCACCGGCACGTTTCGCTTCTGCAATCGGCGCTACCAAAAGGGCTGCTGTTAAAAGAGCAGTCATCAAACCACGCTGTCGAACTTCCATCAAATTTTCCTATATCTATATAAAGTTAAAATAGCCATCTAGTTATGCCGCCATTTGTACTGAATTTCAATAGAACATCGGTAAAAAATTGAAAATTCATTCAAAATAAACTATTCAACGTGACTAAGACTCATCGGTCAGCGTAATTGCCTGACTCAATGCCTCATGTAAACGTGCGACAGAAATAATCTCTACACCTGAAATTGGTTTTTGCGGTGCATTCCCACGCGGTAAAATAATGGTTTTGAAGCCATGCTTAATGGCTTCTTTGAGTCGTTCTTGTCCATTGGGTACAGGGCGGATTTCGCCTGAAAGTCCAACTTCGCCAAATACCGCCAAATGCTGTGGCAGGGCTTTAGCTCTTAAGCTAGAGGCGCAGGCTAAAAGTACCGCAAGGTCAGAACCTGTTTCTGTGATTTTTAAACCACCGACGACATTGACATAGACATCTTGTCCTGCAGTTTGTACGCCACCATGACGGTGCATAACCGCTAAAAGCATGTTTAAACGGTTTTGTTCTAAACCTAAGGCCACGCGCCGAGGTTGTCCGTGCGCATCATCTACCAAAGCTTGAACTTCAACCAAAAGTGGACGTGTACCTTCACGGCTAATCATGACAATGGAACCCGGAATGGCTTCATCATAACGACTCAGGAAAATAGCGGATGGGTTTGATACCTCGCGCAGTCCTTTATCAGTCATGCCAAATACACCAAGCTCGTTGACTGCACCAAAACGGTTTTTCACCGCCCGAATCATACGGAAGCGAGAGTCAGACTGACCTTCAAAATACAAAACACAATCGACCATGTGCTCAAGCACGCGAGGGCCGGCCAAAGAACCTTCTTTTGTTACGTGACCGACAATAAACAGTGCAGTGCCACTATTTTTGGCAAAGCGGGTCAGGAGTGCAGCCGATTCACGAATTTGGGAAACACCGCCCGGCGCAGACTGGAGTGTTTCGGTGTATAGGGTTTGGATCGAATCTAAAATGGCCACGGCAGGGCGTTCATGTGCCAATACTTCGCAAATACGCTCGACACAGGTTTCTGCCATGACTTTAAGTTGATCGGTCGGCAAATCTAGGCGCTGGGCACGTAGCGCCACCTGAGACAAAGATTCCTCACCTGTGACATATAAGGCAGAACTTTTACTCGCCGCCATATAGGTTGCGGTTTGTAGCAAAATAGTGGATTTACCAATGCCGGGGTCACCACCAATCAGCACAACTGAACCTGTGACCAGTCCACCACCGAGTACACGGTCAAATTCACCAATACCTGTTGCCATTCGGGTTTCATGCGAAACAGAAACTTGATTTAAGGTGGTCACAGCAGCGGCTTGACCTGCATAGCCACCGCCCATTTTAGGCTGTGCACGGTGTGTAACGGCGGGTGCAATATTGACTTCGACTAATGAATTCCATTCACCACATTCGGTACATTGACCGGCCCATTTGGGATGATCAGCACCACATTGTTCACATCGATAGACACTTTTTGCTTTCGCCATAATATTTACTGTGCACAAACTCAAATTGAGTCACAGCATAGCGGTGAATACATCGAAAAACCAAGTTTTTATCGCATGAAATGACTGTTGAAGGTCAATTGATGTCGTTTTATTTTCAATAGCTGCACTTTTATATAGTAAGCACTTTATAATAGCGCATTATATTTTTTGAAATGGGTCACCACATGACTGAACTATTACGACATATCGATGCCATTGCACGTGAAAAAAATCGTGATGTGTTATTTGTGCATTTTGAAGAATATGATCATCAACATCCTGAGAAAAATACGGTACGTAATGACGTTATGCACTGGTTTGACCTGCAAAATCTCGACTATTTCCCTTGTATGGGGCTAGAAGGTGAGTCTTTGATCGATAGCTATACAGGTGATTTATACCTTGACGTACCTTTTGATGAAAGCAGCCCTGCATATAAAACTCTCAGTGAATACCTTGAAGATGAACAAGGGAACATGAAAATTCAGGGGGTATTGTTCTTTTCTTTATCCTTGGAAATTGCCCTAGAAATCGAAGCTGATCTGATGGAAGCCAGTGCTGTAGATTCTGAATATGCTGAAAATGAGTTTGGTGACCAATTTGGTGAAGGCTTTATTGAAGATGCTGAATCAGATCCAAAAGATGAAGCGGCCAATGAAAGCAAGACGAAAAACGACAAATTTGATGATGGTCAAATTGGTACGATTCAATAAGTAAATATCGATTTTCAGTCCGAATAAAAAAGCCACGTGAATTCACGTGGCTTTTTGTTTAGCAGGGGATTAGTACAATTCACCTGATTTACGACGTTCAATAAAATCTTTCGATTCTTTTACAATGATGCCTGAGAGCAATAACAGTGCAATACAGTTTGGTGCAGCCATCAAACCGTTAAAGGTATCGGCAAATAACCAAACGAGATCGAGTGTTACGACACAGCCGACAAAGACTGATGCGATGTAAATTAAGCGATAAATCAGTACTGACTTTTCACCTAAGAGGTATGTACAGCATTTTTCACCATAATAGCTCCAACCCAGAATGGTTGAATAAGCGAAGAAAATAATACCGAAAGTTACGACCCAACCACCGAAGCCCGGAAGTAGTTTGTCAAAAACACTAATCGTCAATACAGCACCAGTTTGATCACCAAAGCTTTGTCCCGCCATGATGAAGCCCATCACAAGTACGATACCTGTAATTGAGCAAACAATGATGGTGTCTAAGAACGTACCTGTCATAGAGACAAGACCTTGACGTGCTGGATGGTCAGTTTTTGCGGCCGCAGCGGCAATAGGTGCAGAGCCCATGCCTGCTTCGTTAGAGAATACACCACGTGCTACACCATAACGAATCGCAGCACCAATCGCACCACCTGCAGCAGCTTCGCCCGTAAATGCATAGCTAAAGATCATTTTTAGTGCAGGCACAACTAATTCAAGGTTGTTGAAAATAATCATTAAGCCACCCAATACATAACCTACCGCCATAATTGGAACAATAAATGAAGAGGCTTTAGAAATGGATTTGATGCCGCCTAAAATAACGAGGGCAGAGAATATGGTGATGACTATAGCCGTGGTGAGTGTGCTGATCCCTAAGCTATTTTCCACAGCAAGCGCGACAGTATTGGACTGTACTGAACTACCAATACCAAAGGATGCCAAAGTACCAAATAGGGCAAATACCACTGCCAACCATTTCCACTTAGGCCCAAGTCCACGTTCGATGTAATACATCGGACCACCGTTCATTTCACCATTTTCATTTTTATGACGAAACTTTACAGCGAGTACACCTTCACCATATTTGGTTGCCATACCAAAGAGTGCGGTCATCCACATCCAAAACACTGCGCCTGGTCCACCGAGTACACAAGCGGTGGCTACACCAGCAATATTACCTGTACCAATGGTGGCAGAAAGTGCAGTCATGAGTGCGGCGAAATGAGAAATGTCCCCATCATGATGATCTACTTTAGGATGTTTGCCAAAGACTTGTTTGAATGCGAAAGGCAACATGCGAAATTGCCAGAAAAGTAATCGGAAGGTGAGGAATACACCTGTTCCGACAATGAGGACCAACATGTATGGGCCCCAGACCCATCCACTGAGTGTTTCCATGATATTTTGAATTTCTTGCATAGTATCTTCTTCTTATCGGCCCAGAGTGAGTGAATGCTACATTTTTGATATCTGTAGCAATTGATATGCCATTGTTAGAAACTTCCATGATTTTTGGCATAATTTTTTATCGTTGGTAAAATATTTTTTGCATAAAATTTAAGTTATTACAAGTAAATTGTTGTTTTATTGGTCGCTTTAAAATGTGAACTGGCGCTAAGATTTTTATATATAAGAAAAATAAATTAACTTTGTCACTTAATCCGAAAATATAGATGATGAAAAATAATTTTGTATTTTCTGAAATTTTTACGTTAATTTGTCGCAATTGGAACGCGAAGTTGAATTAAATAATGTCAAATGAAATTCATGGATCGCACGCTGATAGCGGCGATTTGAAACGAAGCTTGTCCAATCGACACCTGCAATTGATTGCGATTGGTGGTGCGATTGGTACAGGTTTATTTATGGGGTCAGGAAAGACCATCAGTTTAGCTGGTCCGTCCATCCTTATTATCTATATGATTATTGGTTTTATGGTTTTCCTCGTCATGCGTGCATTAGGCGAGTTATTACTATCAAATCTTGAATATAAATCTTTTATCGATTTTGCAACCGACTTAATCGGCCCGTGGGCAGGTTATTTTGTGGGTTGGACCTATTGGCTGTGCTGGATCACTATAGGGATTGCAGATTTATCGGCCATTATTTATTACCTGCAATTCTTTAATGGAGGTAACCCATTCTCGCCCGAAGAAGGGGTGATGATCAGTGTTGCCGCCATTGTCTTTATCATGGGTTTGAACCTTGTTACGGTTAAACTTTTTGGTGAATTAGAGTTTTGGTTTGCATTGATTAAGATTATTGCAATCGTGGTGCTCATTGGTGTCGGTCTTTGGATGATCTTTACCGGTTTTACCTCATCGACAGGTGAAATCGCATCATTCACACATTTATGGTCGCATGGTGGTCTATTCCCAACAGGTGTAACCGGCTTCTTGGCAGGTTTCCAGATCGCTATTTTTGCCTTTGTCGGCGTAGAACTCGTTGGTACTACGGCTGCAGAAACCAAAGATCCAGAGCACAACTTGCCTAAAGCTGTGAACTCGATTCCGATTCGTATCATTATTTTCTATGTGCTGGCACTTGTGATTGTGATGTCCGTTACGCCATGGAATGCCATTGACCCAAGCATTTCACCATTCGTGAACTTGTTTAGCCAAGCCGGTATTGCTGCTGCTGCGATTATTATGAACTTGGTGGTGTTGTCATCGGTCATGTCATCGATGAATAGTGGTGTGTTCTCGACTTCACGTATGTTGTTTGGTTTATCTCGTGAAGAGCAAGGTCCAAAAGCGTTTGGCCGTCTAAACTCACGTGCAGTTCCGGCAAATGCGTTGTATTTCTCGGCAGTTTGTTTACTGTTGGGTGCGGCATTACAGTATTTCGTACCGAACACGGTTGAAGCCTTCACTTTAGCAACTACACTGTCGACGATTTTATTTATCTGCGTATGGCTCATGATTATCTGGAGTTATATCGTTTACTATAAAACTCGTCCTGAGTTGCATGCGAAATCAACCTTTAAACTACCGGGTGGTTTATATACCTGTTGGCTCGTGATTATCTTCTTCATCGGCATGATTTATGTTTTGTCATTAGAAGCAGATACCATGAAAGCGCTCATGGTGAGCCCAATTTGGTTCATCATTTTGATTATTGGCTATTTCGGTTTTTATAAGAAAAAGCACCATTAATTTACATTTTTGATCTGATGTAAAAACATAAAAAGCTGCTCCTGAGGGGGCAGCTTTTTTATTTGGATATGGACTTATTTTAAGTTAAAACAGACTGTTTATTAGCGTTTCGATTTGTATTAAACAGCATTCAAATTGATATGCTATTTCAGTGAAATCAATAGCCTGATCGAGCTAGAAATAAAGACAAATAAGGATTGAAAACAGCACCATCAAATTTTGCTTAAATTTAGTGCAGAATGGCAAAAAGCTCACTTGGAATTACAGGGCTTTTCTTTTATCCGCGGGTTGATCACGTTATACTCGGAAAAATCTTTTCATTAGGTACGTTTATGTATCGTTTTATGAATTATAAAATTATTGTATTAGCAAGTGCTGTGCTGCTGACCGCTTGTGGTCAGTCTGGTGCATTGCATTTACCTTCAGATGCAAATGCAGATAAGCGCGCAAAATATCTGATTTATCCAGATACGCCTGCACAGCAAAAGCAGGAAAAACAAGCGGCTCCTGTTGCAACTGAATCGGAATCTTCAAATTCTAACCCTACACCTTAATGCTTTTATAGAAAGGATACTTTCATGAGTTTCACCCGTACGAATGGGGTATTGCATGCAGAGCAATGTTCTTTACAACAGCTTGCACAGCAATATGGCACACCGCTTTATGTTTATTCAAAAGCTACTTTTGAAAAGCATTATTCAGATATGGATCGTGCATTTAGCTTTATCGACCATCAAATTTGTTTTGCGGTAAAGTCAAACTCTAATCTTGCGGTGTTAAACGTACTTGCCAAGCAGGGCGCTGGTTTTGATATCGTGACGGGTGGTGAACTCGCACGTGTGTTAAAAGCCGGTGGTGAAGCTTCTAAAATTGTATTCTCAGGTTTGGGTAAAACTGAAGCCGATATCCAAAAAGCATTGGACGTGGGTATTGCATGTTTTAACGTTGAATCTCATGCAGAGCTAGATCGAATCCAAAAAGTTGCTGCGGCAATGGGTAAGAAAGCACCGATTTCATTGCGTGTAAATCCAGATGTGGATGCTAAAACGCATCCTTATATCTCTACGGGTTTAAAAGAAAATAAATTCGGTATTCCTTCAGACAGCGTTTTTGACACCTATGCGTATGCGGCGACATTGCCAAATCTTGAGATTATCGGGATTGATTGCCATATCGGTTCACAGTTGACTGAAACTCAGCCTTTTGTTGATGCACTTGATCGTGTCATTGTGATGATCAATCAACTGAAAGAGATGGGTATTCAGCTAAAACACATCGATATCGGTGGTGGCTTAGGCGTAACGTACAAAGACGAAGTTCCGCCTACCGTTGAAGAATATGCTCAGGCAATGCGTCCGGCTTTAGAAAAATTAGGCCTTAAGGTGTATATGGAACCGGGGCGTAGTATTTCTGCAAATGCAGGTGTGTTGTTAACTAAAGTTGATTTACTCAAACCGACCAATCATCGTAATTTTGCCATTATTGATGCTGCTATGAACGACTTAATCCGACCTGCTTTATATGAAGCATGGATGGATATTCAGGAAGTAACGCCTCGTACTGATACAGAAAAGAAAGACTGGGATGTTGTTGGCGCGATTTGCGAAACTGGCGATTTCCTCGGAAAGCAACGTCAGTTGGCGATTCAAGAAAATGACGTGCTTGCAGTATTGGGTGCAGGTGCTTATGGTTTTGTCATGAGTTCAAACTACAACAGCCGCGGACGTGCTGCTGAAGTAATGGTTGACGGTGATCAGTCTCATTTGATTCGTGAGCGTGAAACCATCGAATCATTATGGGAACGTGAACGTTTATTGCCTTAAGGAGAAATTCGAGATGTTATTAGAATTTACCAAAATGCATGGCCTTGGCAATGACTTTATGGTGGTCGATCTGATTAGCCAACGAGCTTATTTAGATACAGTGACGATTCAGCGTTTGGCCGACCGTCATTTTGGTATTGGTTTTGATCAGCTTTTGATTGTAGAACCACCTGATTTACCCAATGTCGATTTTAAATATCGTATTTTTAATGCAGATGGTTCGGAAGTTGAACAATGCGGAAATGGCGTACGTTGTTTTGCGCGCTTTGTGCATGAACGTAAGTTGACCAGCAAAACCAAAATCAAAGTACAAACCAAGTCAGGTATCGTAGAGCCTGAATTAGGTGTAAATGGTTGGGTGCGCGTCAATATGGGTTATCCACGCTTTTTGCCGCATGAAATTCCATTTATTGCGGAAGAGCCTGAAAACTTATACGACATTGCATTGGCGAATAATGAACAGCTCACCATTGATGTAGTGAGTATGGGTAATCCGCATGCAGTGACGATCGTTCCTGATGTCATTACTGCAGACGTCGCTAAAATTGGTCCACAAGTCGAATCGCATGAGCGTTTTCCACAGCGTGTAAATGCTGGTTTTATGCAAATTGTGGATGAGAAACATGCACGCTTACGTGTATTTGAACGTGGTGTCGGTGAGACTATGGCCTGTGGTACAGGTGCTTGTGCAGCGGCAGTATCAGGTATGCGTCGTGGTTTATTAGCCAATTCAGTCGAAATTGAGTTGGCAGGTGGTAAGCTACAGATTGAGTGGCAAGAAGGTGGTGTAGTCTGGATGACTGGACCAACTGCAACAGTTTACGAAGGACGCTTAGATTTAAGTTACTTCCAAGGTTAAAATCAAAGCCCTGATTCATTCAGGGCTTTTTTCATAAAATAAAAAGTGAATAAAAAATTATAATTCAATTGGATTGGAATCAACATGGAACAAATAAACGAAGAAATAAAAGAAGAAATCTTAGAACAACTTTTTCATAAAGCCTTACATGAACCCGCGTATCGACCCGAATTTTTAGCTCAGTTATTGGCAGCCAATGTGTATTGTGTGGGAACAACAGGGGGACGTGATTCACGTATTGCCGAAGATTTGATCTTGGATGAAGGCGACCGTATTCAATTGAAATCATGGGAAGATGAAACATATGATTGCGTCATTCCATTTTTTACGTCCTTGGAAAAAATGCGTTTAGCAATATCTGAAGAGGAGTCGTATATCCGGCTACCAACCAAGGCATTATTTGAAATGACTTTAGGAGCAAGGCTTGTATTGAATCCACAATCACCTGATGCGACGAAGGACTTTGTACCAGAAGAAATTCAACATTTGCTGAACGGGCAGTATATTCAGCCCTCAGAAAACTATGAAGTTACGGAAGATACGGAAGTTTTAATTGGTCAGCCGGCGGAATATCCGCAGTTTATGATTGATCAATTAAGCATTTTTTTCGGCACAGAGCGTGTGGTAAAAGCTGCTTATTTAGCGCAAATGCTGAATCAAGCTCGAGATGATTCACCGACTTTGTTGATCGGATTAGATTTAGAAGCAGGATTATCTGAACAACAAATTCAAGAATTGCACAGTAAAATTGGTCGTATCACACAGGATAGTTTAAAAGAGCAATGCCCAGTGGATTTAATCCATGTCAATCCGCACAGTGTCGATGGTGTAGAAGGGTATTTGCTTAATGAAACGCAAGCTTTTTACCAACGTGTTGATGGTAAGCCTAAGGGGTTCTTTGCTAGACTCTTTTCATAATACAGATATGTGAAATCGCTTTAGAGAACGTACCGCAACGCTAAGGCACATGTTGAAATGGGAGAAGACAGATGACGATGGATCAGAGTCAACTACTGACTATGTGGTTGAAGGAACGTGAAATTCAAAATCAGTCTAAACATACCTTGCAAGCGTATGAGCGTGATGTCAGTGATTTTCTCCAATTTTGTACAATACGCAACTTGCCACTGCATGATGTTGAAAAGTCAGATCTGCGTGAATTTGTTGCTCATAAAGTGGAACAGTTTCAGCTCAGTCCAAGTAGTTTGCAGCGCATGTTATCTTCGATTCGCCAATTTATGAAATGGGCAGAACAAGGGGATTATCTCAGTTTTAATCCCGCAGATGATTTTCAGCTCAAACGCCAATCACGTCCTTTACCTGGATTGGTCGATATTGAAACCATTAAACAAATCATGGAACAACCTGAGCCTGAAAGTGAAACTCAACGGCAACTTTGGATACGTGATAAAGCGATTTTGGAGTTGCTATATTCAAGTGGTTTACGTTTGGCTGAAGTGCAGGGCTTAACCATTCGAGATATTGATTTTAATCGCCAACTGTTACGTATTACGGGTAAAGGCAATAAAACACGCATTGTACCTTTTGGTTCTAAAGCCAAAGAGGCTGTGATGCATTGGTTGCAATTATATCCTGCATGGCATGGTGATTTTGTCCCAGAAGCCCAAGTTTTTATCACCCAAAAAGGTAATCCACTCGGGGTAAGGCAAATTGAAAATCGAGTTAAATTTCAAGCTCAACGTGCAGGTGTAAATGTCGATTTACATCCACACTTATTGCGTCATTGCTTCGCTAGCCATATGTTGTCCAATAGTGGTGACTTGCGTGCTGTACAAGAAATGTTGGGGCATAGTAATTTAACCACTACACAAATTTATACCCATGTGGATTTTGATCGATTGGCACAAGTTTATGATCAAGCCCATCCACGGGCGCAGCATAAAGATTCGTAACAATTGCAAATACGACTTTAGCTCGTAGTGGTCTAAATATTGCTTAAATTTATAGGCTAGATTTCATATTTTGCATCCAAAAGTGGTCTGCTTCATGAAAGTTAAATAAGGATGTGAAAAAATATTGGTAAAATTGACCGACATTTTGAACTATTGTCGCATTATAAAAATTCAAATTATCGGGTATAAAAATTGTCCATTATTGAATTGACGTAAGTGCTGAAGTGAAATTCGCCATTTACTAAATTGCTGTACCGTTAAAAAAATATATAGGCCATACCATGATTTCAGATATTCAAGAAAAATATGACCAGTTAAATGGTCAGCAAAAAGAAATTTTTGCAGGATACGGCTTACGCCAAATCAAACACTTTGTTGAAATTGGTTTGCCTGAAATAGAAGCTGTATTACCAGAAGGTTCACAGCTTCAAGGGATTAATGCGGATGGTAAAGTTCAGGCGTTTAATGCGGCGACGGGCCAATACTTTATTTGGATTTCGGATAAACAGTGGCAGCTTAGCAATAAAGCAACTGCTAAATTTGACAGCAAAGAAGATGCCCTCACCATTTGGCGTATTTTTGATTTGGCACAATATGAACTTATTGACCTAAGCCACATCCATCGTGACTTTTTGGAAAATCAGTCAGCCTAAACCATAGGGCAAATAAACTACTCATGGGCGATCTTCATTGGAATTGAATGTTTAGCCCTTATATCACTCGCTCCATAACATGTTGAGATGCTTGTGGGCAGAGTGTTAGAGTGTTAATCTTCTTTGCATAGCTTAGTTGCCTAAACAAAAAATTCTAAATGCCAATTCGTTTCGCTGCTTAGTAATTCAATTCGTTTAGTTTTGATAGCGAGAGCCTGTCAATCCAATCAATGGTTTTCCTACTTGAGCAATTGAGCTCAAAGACCTCCTAGATGTTTCCTATTCAATTGCTGCAAATGTGCTGCAAATCATTATTTTTCTTTGCTTAAAATATAATGAAATACCGCAAAGCTAAGTATTTGCATTCGAGGCTGTGAAGGTAATCCGTCACTACATTGGCAAGCTTGTAGTATCAGCCTCGTCGTTTCTGATGCTTGAGTTGTTCCTTGGCAGACCAATTTCTGTTTATAAATCTTCTAACGGTAACTGGAAGCTTTGTTTGATGATTTGGCTTGGTAAATCAGTCTTTACACTGGTGATGCCATTTTTCTTGGTTAAGTGAGTAGACTGAAATTTGCGGTAACTTTCTAGGTCAGGCACCACTACTTTTAGCATTGCATCGCACTCACCCAAAATAATGTAGCACTCCATGACTTGAGGAAGTTCTTTCATAGCTTCGATAAAGGTATCGATGGTTTCAGCATCCTGCCCAGTCAACCAAATACGAGAAAACAAAATTAATTGAAAGCCAATCTTTTGTGGATCGACCACGGTGGTGTAATTCTGAATCACACCTGCTTCTTCGAGTAATTTGACCCGACGTAAACAAGAAGAAGGAGAGAGTCCAATTTCCTTGGCTAAGTCATTATTTTGCATACGACCATTATTTTGAAGTGCGCGAATGATATTTTTATCAATACGATCTAGTTTAACTAGAATTGACTTAGAAGATGTCTTCATAAAATAGAATATAATTCTAAAAATAATATCTATTATAGAATATTTGATATCCTATTTTAAAGCGATTCAAACATACTAATTTCACTTTCAGGACATAGAAAGGGAAAATTGAAATGTCTGTATTTGCTTTGTTTGCCTTAACGGTAATTCCCCTTATTTTCACACCAGGACCCGATATGCTTTTTATCCTGTCACAAGTGATGGGTAAGGATGCAAAAGCAGGCATGATGGCAACTGTAGGTGTGTGCTCAGGTTATTTGGTTCACTCGATTTTGGTGGCATTGGGTATTGCTGCGATTATCGTGTCATTTCCACTACTGTTTGAAACAATCCGCTGGTTGGGGATTGCTTATCTTTTATATTTGGCGACGCATTTGCTACGTTCAGTATTTAGCAGTAAAAAATTAAGTATTGAGAAAAAGTCAGCGTCAAACCCGATTAAAAAAGGCTTTTTTACGGCTTTGCTGAACCCGAAAGGTATGTTGATTTATTTTGCAATTTTGCCGCAATTTATCGATAAATCAGCGAATACTGTGAGCCAAGGTTTGATTTTGTCCTTCATTTTTATTGGGCTGATTTTTGTGGTGTATTGTAGTTTGAGTGTGGTCTTTGCACGTATTACACAAAAAACTGAAATTGATGAACGCAAACAAAAGTGGGTTGATGGTACATCAGGTGGTTTGTTGGCTCTTGCTGCGACATGGTTAATTGCCAATTAAAAACAGCAAATGTAAATAGAAATAAATGCCTTAACTAAAACCTTCGTGAAAGCGGAGGTTTTTTTATATGTGCTGAATATCGACACATATTAAGAACAAGAAAGAGAGAAAAACCCACCAATTAGCTTCGGAAAAGTGAAATTAGCGCTAAATTCATTATGCTTCTATCTTAAATGACAAGTTTAGATATGTTGCCGAATGTGTAGAGGGAAAGCTCTATTTCAGAAAGATTGATCGAAAATTGATATTAAATCAGATCTTTTGATGAGCTAAATCAAGTAAAAAAATAATAAAAATCAATGCTTAAAAAATAACTGAATAATGCGTTTTTTTGGATAACTGAACCATTCTTTAAAAAATGTGAACGATAAGTTCAAGGAAATTACGCTTTTTTACAGGTCTTTCGATAATTGTGACTTGACCGAAATGCCGTACACATTGCAAGATAGGGCACCTAAAAAATTTAAAGTGAAGAGTTAATATAACTTTTCTCAACATTTACATTTGCTAAAACAGCCGAGGATTACATGAAGGCTCTTGTTGCTGTAAAACGTGTGGTTGATGCCAACGTTAAAGTTCGCGTTAAGCCGGACAACAGTGGTGTTGACTTAACGAACGTTAAAATGTCAATTAACCCGTTCTGTGAAATCGCAGTGGAAGAAGCGGTTCGTTTAAAAGAAAAAGGAACTGTTTCAGAAATCGTTGTTGTTTCTATTGGTCCTAAAGAAGCTCAAGAACAAATCCGTTCTTCTATGGCGCTTGGTGCAGACCGCGGTATCCTTGTTGAAGCTGACGACAGCCAGTTAGGTGCACTTGAAGTTGCAAAAATCCTAAAAGGTGTTGTAGACGCTGAACAACCTCAATTGATCCTTCTTGGTAAACAAGCAATTGATGACGACTCTAACCAAGTTGGTCAGATGCTTGGTGCGCTTTTAGGTGCTGGCCAAGGTACTTTCGCTTCAGAAGTTAAAGTTGAAGGCGATAAAGTACAAGTGACTCGTGAAATCGACGGTGGTTTACAAACTGTTGAACTTGCACTTCCTGCAATCATCACAACTGACTTACGTTTGAATGAGCCACGTTATGCTGCTCTTCCAAACATCATGAAAGCGCGTAAAAAACCGCTTGATACTAAGTCACCTGCTGATTATGGCGTTTCACCTGCGACTAAGCTTAAAACTGTTAAAGTTGAAGCTCCTGCAGAACGTAAAGCGGGCGTACAAGTGAAGTCTGTAGACGAGCTTGTAGATAAATTGAAAAACGAAGCGAAAGTGATCTAATACAGAAGGATAAAAATCATGAGTATTTTAGTTATCGCTGAGCACGACAACAAAGCACTAAATGGTGCAACTCTTAACGTTGTTGCTGCAGCGCAAAAAATCGGTGGTGATATCACTGTATTAGTAGCTGGTTCAGGCGCTCAAGCAGTTGCAGACCAAGCAGCTAAAGTTGCGGGTGTAAGCAAAGTATTACTTGCTGACGACGCTGCTTATGCAAACCAATTGGCTGAAAACGTTGCTAAATTAGTTGCTTCTATCGGTGCGGGTTACACTCACATCCTTGCTGCTTCTACGACAACGGGCAAAAACGTACTTCCACGTGCTGCTGCGCTACTTGACGTAAGCATGATCACTGACATCATTGCTGTTGAAGGTCCTAAAACTTTCAAACGTCCAATCTATGCAGGCAACGCGATTGCAACTGTAGAGTCTGGCGAGTCTGTTGTAGTTGCGACTGTTCGTGGTACTGCATTTGATGCTGTTGCAAGCGAAGGCGGCTCTGCTGCAGTTGAAGCTGTTGCATCTACTGGTGATGCTGGTATTTCTAAGTTCGTTTCTGAAGAAATCGTGAAATCTGAACGTCCAGAATTAACAGCTGCGCGTATTGTTGTTTCAGGCGGTCGTGGTGTTGGTTCAGGTGAAAACTATCACACTGTACTTGACCCATTAGCGGACAAGCTTGGTGCTGCTCAAGGTGCATCTCGTGCAGCAGTTGATGCTGGTTTCGTACCAAACGATATGCAAGTTGGTCAAACAGGTAAAATCGTTGCTCCTGACTTGTACATCGCGGTGGGTATCTCAGGTGCGATTCAGCACTTGGCAGGTATGAAAGAATCTAAAGTGATCGTTGCGATCAACAAAGATGAAGAAGCGCCAATTAACTCAGTAGCTGACTACTGGTTAGTAGGTGACTTGAACACTGTAGTTCCAGAATTAGTATCTAAAATCTAATTTCTGAACACAGTTCAAGGCGCTCCTAAGCTTATGGCTTAGGAGCGTTTTTTATTGCGGAATGAATGCCGTTGTAGATATTCTTGATCATGCTTAATGGGATGAGGGATTCTTAATTTCGTACTTCAAAATTCTTACGATATGATTTCTTATATTCAGTATTAGACACTGCTGTAGCGTAAGCTATGTGTATGTTGAAATTTAAATGGTAAGTAAGCAGGAGTGGTCGCTTAGTAATGGGGTTGAAATCAATAAATTATAAAAATACAAAGATTTAAAATAAAATAATAAAAATTTATCCTTCAAGTTTGAATCTTAAACTTAAAGCAAGCTTAAAGGATTGTATATTTTGTGTTAACATTACTTTTTTATTGAACTTGCCTTTAGGCGGAGTCTCCCTTTGAAATTTGATTTTCAGTTACCAATCAGTGTATTGGTGCTGATGATCTGTTGTTTACTTTTTCCTGTTTTACAAAGTATCTCTTTTCCTTTATTTGATGGAATGACTGTTACAGCAGTTGAATCGGTCTAAGCATTGTTATTGCTGTTTTTTGCGATTTTTACTTTTTTCTATATTCGACCACTTGAAATGCAAGATGGAAAGAAACAATTTTGGTTGTGGGCTGTCGCATGGTGGTTGTTGCTATTTGGTCGTAGCATTAGCTGGGGGCGTGACTATTTCCCTGATGTACCTAAACCGTATTTTCGTTTAATTTCGGTATTCATGATTGCACCTGTCGTCTTTATGCTGTTTTCGCCTTATTTACGCCAAGAAATCGCACGTAAGCTAAAAACCTTGGCTTTACCAATTTGGCCATTGGGCTTGGTGATATTGGGCTTGCTGATTTCTGATGCAGTTGAGCATAGTCGAAGTCTCAGTTTTTTATTTTTGTACGATTTAGCTTATAAAGATTTCATCGAAGAAGTTTATGAATTTCCGCTTATTTTAGGTTTGTTTTTAACAGCATACCCATGGATGCAGCAGGATCATGTGCCTCAAGAATTAGAGGTCATGCAATATCATAAAGAGTGATTTTTATCACATTTATGCGTCTAAATTTGAAGCTTCGAAAAGAAATTTTTTGAACATTAAACAACCTCTATTCGTAGAGGTTTTTTTCACAGCAAATAAAATCAAAATGCTTAAAATAAATACAAAAAATCATGGTTCTAGTGCAAGATGATTGGCACAAAAATCAGGGTTTTTATGCTATACTGTCCGACTTGATTTTTGATATTGGTTCAGTGTTTTTTGAACTAATTTTTACAGATTTACGGTATATAAATGCGGGCAGAATTCTGCTTGTATAACAAGGAGTATGCATGAGCGTATCGGAAATTAGACCGATTGCCATTGAGGATGAACTGAAGAGCTCATATCTCGATTATGCAATGAGCGTGATTGTGTCACGTGCGTTGCCAGATGTCCGAGATGGTCTCAAACCTGTTCACCGTCGTGTGCTTTTTGCAATGCACGAATTGGGCAATGACTACAACAAAGCTTACAAAAAGTCTGCCCGTGTAGTCGGTGACGTCATCGGTAAATATCACCCACATGGTGACTTAGCTGTATACGAAACTATTGTTCGTATGGCTCAAGATTTCAGCTTACGCTATCAATTGGTTGATGGTCAGGGTAACTTCGGTTCTGTCGATGGTGACAGTGCAGCAGCAATGCGTTATACCGAAGTTCGTATGCGTAAATTGACCCACGAACTTTTAGCGGATCTTGAGAAAGATACCGTAGAGTGGGAAGACAACTACGACGGTTCTGAACGTATTCCACAAGTCATGCCGACACGTGTGCCTAACTTGTTGATTAACGGTGTAGCTGGTATTGCTGTAGGTATGGCAACGAACATGGCTCCGCATAACATGACAGAAGTCATTAATGCATGTCTTGCTTATGCCAACGATCCGCACATCAGCATTGAAGGGTTAATGGAACACATTTCTGGTCCAGACTTCCCTACAGGCGGTATCATTTACGGTAAATCAGGCATTGTCGATGCGTACCGTACAGGTAAAGGCCGTTTGCATATCCGTGGTAAATATCACATTGAAGAAGACCAAAAATCGGGTCGTAGCACGATTGTCTTCACTGAAATTCCTTATCAAGTTAACAAAGCAAAAACTATTGAACGTATTGCTGAGTTGGTCAAAGAGAAAAAACTTGAAGGTATTTCTGAACTGCGTGATGAATCAGATAAAGAAGGGATGCGTATTGCAATTGACTTGAAGCGTGGTGAAAACGCTGAAGTGATTGTAAATAATCTATTCCAAAATACCCAATTAGAAAATTCATTCAGCATTAACATGGTCTGCCTCGATAATGGTCAGCCTAAGTTAATGAACTTGAAAGATATTATTGCAGCGTTTATCCGTCACCGTCAGGAAGTGGTTACACGCCGTACCATGTTCGAACTGCGTAAAGCACGTGAACGTGGACATATCTTAGAAGGTTTGACAGTTGCACTCGCAAATATCGATGCGATTATTGAAACCATCAAAACTTCTGCAAACCCAAGCGAAGCGCGCGAACGTTTACAAGCGGGCGAGTGGGCAGGCGGTGGTGTTGTTGCATTGCTTGAAAAAGCAGGCGCGGTATCTGTCCGTCCAGATGAAATTGAAGGCGAAGATCCAGCACGTCCATTTGGTTTAACAGGTGATATTTATCGTCTGTCTCCAACCCAAGTAGGTGCGATCTTAGAACTTCGTTTACATCGCTTAACCGGTCTAGAACAAGACAAGTTACAAGCTGAATATACAGAAATTCTTGGTCAAATTGCTGAATATACTGCAATTTTGAACGATTTCAACTTATTGATGAACGTGATTAAAGAAGAATTAGCTTTAATCCTTCAACAATATGGCGATGCACGTCGTACCGATATCGTGGAATCACGTATCGACTTCTCTCGTGAAGATTTAATCCCTGAAGAGCAAATGGTACTAACTGTTTCTAAATCAGGCTATGCAAAAACTCAACCATTGTCAGACTACGCTGCACAGCGTCGTGGTGGACGTGGTAAGTCTGCAACTTCGATGAAAGAAGACGATTACATCCAACATTTGATCGTGACTTCAAACCACGCAACAGTGCTTTGCTTTACCAATGTGGGTAAAGTTTATCGTCTGAAAGTGTATGAAGTACCTCAAGCATCTCGTGGTGCGAAAGGTCGTCCAATGGTGAACTTATTGCCATTAGATGAAAACGAGACCATCACCGCTATTTTACCTGTGGTTGATGCGCCGAAGAAATTTAAAGAACGCTTGGCTGACTTTAAAGCATTTGTAAAAGCCAATAGTGCACAGCTACAAACCAATGAAGTGATTAATAGTCATTTTGCTGGTTTAGAAGCTGCACTTGCTGAGACTGAAGACGGTGCAGATGACTTGTCTGATGCATTACGTGTTCAATTGAAACAGTTGGGCTTAGAGCTTTCTACCACTGATCTTGATGATGAAATCATCAATGACTTTGCACAGCAAGCAGAAGCCGTTCGTAAAAACTTCTACGTATTTATGGCAACAGAATACGGTACGATTAAACGTGTTGAGTTAGAACAATTCTCGAATGTTCGTTCAAACGGTCTACGCGCGATTGAACTCAATGGTGATGACACCTTAATCGGTGTTGCCATTACCGACGGCGAACAACAAATCATGTTGTTCTCAAACGAAGGTAAAGCCATTCGTTTTGCAGAAACTGACGTGCGTTCAATGGGTCGTTCTGCCAAAGGTGTTCGTGGTATGCGCGTGACCATTGGTGCAGCAGCTCAAGCTGAAGACGCTGAGGATGCGGATGTAGAGTCTGATGATGAAGATACCTCTGATTCAGCTCTCATTAGCCGTATAGTGTCACTGGTAGTTGTTCCGGAAACTGGTGAAGTACTTTGTGCTTCAGCTAATGGTTATGGTAAACGTACACCAGTAGATGACTTCCCAACCAAGAAACGTAGCGGTAAAGGTGTTATTGCAATTAAAACATCTGAACGTAACGGTGAACTTGTTGGTGCGGTAGCGATTGATGCGTCTAAAGAGCTAATGTTAATTTCAGATGGCGGTACGTTGGTTCGTACACGTGCGTCTGAAGTGGCACAAACAGGTCGTAATGCTCAAGGTGTTCGTTTGATCCGTTTAGGTGAAAGCGAAATTTTAGTCGGTGTTGTGGCGATCGAAGCAGTTGAAGAAGACGAAACTTTTGAAGAAGTGGAAGCAATCGAAACTGAGCAACTTGTCGATGACTCAACGATTATTGATCAAAATGACAATGAATCAGATCTCAATGAGCCTGAAGAAGACTAATTGAAGATTTAGAAAAGAGGGCGCTACGGCGTCCTTTTTTATAGACAGATAATTTTAGATTGATGAGTACAATATGAAATTAAAATATTTTGCAATGGCTTCACTTATTGGGCTTGGCGGCTGTGACCAAATTGGCCAAAAAGCCTTAAATGCAATACCAGACCCAAGTGTTGAACAGACTGAAGTAGCCCAAGCTGCCTATGATCAATTACGTGAAGGCAATTTTGAAAAGCTGTACACTTACTTTGAACCAGAACTCAAAGCGAAGTTTGAACAGAATGAAAAAGAGCTGCGTAAATTTGCACGAGGTATTCCGAAACAAGATTACTCACGCAAAAATATAGTGGCAAAGCACATTGAAAAATCGACTGAAAAGCCGTCTTTATATACGGTCACTTATGAGTACGGTTATACCAATAAAAACCTTGTACAGTACGATGTAAGTTTTGATAAACCCGAAGGAAGTAACAAAATTCGAGATTTTAATATTTCAGTTTTTGGTGAAAAAAATAAATAAAGTTTGGAAAAATAAAACAAAGCTGTAAAAAAGGACGCCGAAGCGTCCTTTTTTATGACATAAAATTAAGCGGCATCTTTTAGATTAGCAGCATAATTTTTTTGTTTTTCAGTATCAAATTGGCCTTCCCATTTACTGATCACCAGTACCGCAAGCGCGTTACCAATCACATTTAGTACAGTACGTGCCATATCTAAAATACGGTCAATACCCGCAATGAATGCCAGACCTTCAAGTGGAATACCGACACTGCCGAGAGTCGCTAGCAAGACCACGAAAGAAACGCCAGGTACACCTGCAATCCCTTTAGAGGTAATCATCAAGGTTAGGACCAGAATCACTTGTTGGGTGATTGTCAGATCGATCCCGTAAAGCTGAGCAATAAAGATAGCCGCAATACTTTGATATAGGGTCGAACCATCGAGGTTAAATGAATAGCCAATTGGAATCACGAAACTGGTAATCGGTTTCGGAGCACCATAAGCTTCCATTTTTTCCATAATACGGGGTAGGACAGTTTCAGAACTTGCAGTTGAATACGCGAGAATCAATTCATCTTTTAAGATCTTGATAATGGCCCAAACACTGAAGCCACAGAATTTAGCAACTGCACCTAATACAATGAAAATAAAGAAGAAGATTGCACCATAAACTAAAACTGCGAGTTTAAGCAGTGGCACAAGAGAGCTGAAGCCGAAATTCGCAACAGTCGCTGCAATCAAGCCGAATACACCAATAGGTGCAAACATCATGATCATGTGCGTAACTTTAAACATCGTTTCAGAAACAGCGGTCAACACTTTAATTAAAGGTTGTTTTACTTCCTGATCAAGCGCACCTAAACCTACACCAAACATCACAGAGAAAAAGATGATTGGGAGCATTTGACCACTAGTCAAAGCTGCAAAAAAGTTAGATGGAATAAGTGAAAGTATTGTTTGAATCAAACCATGAGAATGTTCACTGACTTCATGTGTTGTTTCTTGATACTTTGAAATATCGACTTGCGTCAATGCAGACATATCAATGCCGGCACCAGGTTGGAATACGTTGGCTGCAACTAAACCGACTAAAATAGCAACGGTGGTAATGATTTCAAAATAAATAATCGTTTTGAAACCTAGTTTACCTAAGTTACTACCGTGACTTGTATTGGCAATACCTAAAATAAGCATCGACACAACAAGCGGAATAACGATCATCTTAATAAGGTTAATAAAAATTGAGCCCAAAGGCGTCAAAAAGTTATTAACTAAAGCATCACGATATTCAGGAGAATAGTGTAGGAAAGCACCAACAAGTATACCTAGAATGAGAGCAATCACGATTTGCCAGGCAAGGCTCACCTTAATCTTTTTCATACATCAGCTCTTATGTCAGATTTGGGAGAAAAAAGCCCACAGTCATCCACGAACAAATGTTGCAGACAGACTGAATCCGCCATGACAAAAAGTTCTGAATAATTTGGGAGATAAATACGATAATATTTTGCAGTTTATATGAGAATACAGCCAACGATTTTGATCAAAACCAAACTGTTTGATCGATAAATTATCATTTTTAGTTGTATAAGCGATTTGATTATTAAGTTTAATTTATAGAACGAATAAAATTGAGTTATTAATGAACACTTCACAAAATCTCTGATTTGCCTAGAAAGATCGAAAAACTAATTGTGAGCCTGTATTTTTCATTTTTATATAGAAGTTTGCTTTATACTTGTGAGGCAGATAAATCAGTGAAAATTCTATAAATCACACAGATTATCCGAACTAAATTTTAACTTTATATATTTTAATAATAACCAGAGGGCTTGTACGGTGTTGAAAAAATTAGTCGTCATCATCGCTTTAATCTTACCTATAACGGCTTGTGAAAAAATCGGCGATTTCTTGATTGCAAAATTCGAATCAAGCCTACCAAGTGAGACAAGCTCACAGCGTATCAAGTCAGAAAAATTATTCGCAGCACTACACCAACCCCATCAAGACAGCTTTTTGGTATTGGTTGAAGAAAATGTTCGTGATGCGATGCTAGCAGATCCAGAGCTGTTTTCACGTATGAAAAAGCTGATTCCTGCAGGTCAACCTAGTGCTGAGGCGGAAGTAATTCAGCGAATGGCAAATACTCGGCTGGGAGAAGGTAAGACCACAACAATTGTGTATAAATATGATTATCCGCAAAAAGAACTGTATATGAGTGTGGTCTTTGCAGGTCATGATGGGAACGATAAAGTGAAAGGATTCTGGCTCGAAAACGCTGCAGAAAAAGAATCAGATGATTTGGTTACTGAGATCACCTCAGATGCAGATGATTTTGATATTCAAGTGGATGAAGCATCGACTGTCACGCCAAATGCATACAGCTAATAGATGACAGCAAGAATTTAAATTTGAGACATGATTAGATACAAAGCGTTCGAGTCTATGATGAATAGGTTTGAACGCATTTCGCTTGAGACCAGACATGTCTTACAGCACAAACAGTTTTATCTTTTGGCAAACTTTAAACGCCAGACAGCAAGACATAAAAAAATCAGTCCAATACTTGTGAGATAAAGCAGTTTTGGGATGACGATTACTGTAGGCACACCCATCTGATTGAGTTGAAGGAACATTTGAATGCCTTGGGTCGAAGGTAATGCTTGAGCGAGTATTTGCATCCATTTAGGCATAGCTGCATGTGGCCATGCCGTTCCCGAAAGTAGAAATAGCGGAATAGAACTAAAAACGATGAGATGTCCTGCACGTTCTGGCAGGTCAAGAAAGGTGGCTAGAAAGAGTGTCATCGCAATAATACAACTGAGGAAGATGGGCACAGCAATGAACATGCCCCAAAAATTTCCACCCCGTGGATAGTCGTTCAGCCAAAAGGTAAAACCAAATAAATAGAAGCATCCCAACGTTCCTATGGTCAAAATACACAAGAAGATGCCAGCTAATTGTGTATAGCTCGGACGCCATGCTGTGTTTTGTCGATAGGTCGCAATCAGCATGCACAGACCCAATAAAATCGTCTGATGAATAATTAAGGGTGCAACCGCTGGGAAAATATAGCTGCCATAGCCTGAAAGTGGATTAAATAATGGAATCTTATGGATCGACAAAGCGGGGCTAAAATCGGATATGTTCTGGAATTTTTCTGCATATTCGACGAGGGCATTTTCCATCGAACTGGCTAAACCTAAGCCAATTTTTTGCGTCTTTAGAAAGTTTGCAGCACTGAGATATAAACCAATTCCACCGGTTTCACCACGGCGAATGCTATTTGAAAGATTACTCGGCAGCAGTAAAATTCCGTCAGCTTGCTGACTTCGGAGCATATTTTCAGCCTCAGCAAAATTACCAGTCACAGCTCGAATTTCTACATTGGGACTATTGGCTACAGCACCAATAATCGTATTGGTGAGTATGCTTTGTTCCTCATCCACCACAATAATGGGGAGCGATTCTGCGTGTTCCGCTTGATAAGCAATGGGATAAAAAAAACTGTAAAGAAAAACAGAAAGCACTAAGGTGGTAAAAATCGAACTGTGCTTCACAATATCTTTAAAGGTTTGAATATAGTGTCTGAGCAAAGTTGATAGAAATGACACGATTTTATTCATATGATTTGCTCCTTCAGTACTTTCCGTAAAAATAAGCTGGCAAGAACCAAATAGAACAGACAGTAAATGATCAGGGTGACAAGCGGTGTGATTGAAATGGAGATTGGGCTACCAATGACCCATTGTTCTGTTTGTAATTTGGCATAAGGCGTATAGGGAATAATATTGGCCCAGAATTTTGTAAACATCGGCGCGTTATTCAGCGGCAATGTCACCCCTGCAAAACTCAGTGATGAGCCACCATATACCGCTATAAAACCAAAGGACTTGGTGAGATCACGTGTCGCCAAAACTACAGTAGAGCTGATAAAGGCATAGGCTGTATAAAAAAACAATTGCCCGAGCAAAATGAGCAATAATGAACCCTGAACAAACCAACCTCGAAACGCGATTAGCCACAACATCCACGCCCATGTCCAAGCGGTAAAAATGAAAACATAACTGAGATTTTTAGCGATTAAAGCTTGAAAGATAGAACTTGGATTCACCCATTGATTTACAGTGCCATATTTGATTTCTTGACCGACTGAAAATGCGACACAGCAACAAAGTAATAAATGCAGAATCGCAGGAATCATATAAGGCTCTAAATAGAACTCATAATTTAAACCTGGATTATATAAAGGTGAAATTTTAACATTGGGCGTCGGTGCATCGAGGTAGGGAATGGTATTTTCTAAATACTGATGACCACTAAAATCGGCCATGGCTTGCAATGTACTTAGCAGCATGGCTGATGAAATACTATTGCCGACACTAAAATAGCTTTGGTTATAGGCAATGCTGATTTCTGCATCTTTTGCTTGAACCAGTCGTTGCTCTGCGCCAGCAGGAATATGAATATAGCCCCAAATGTGGGTTTGATTTATCAGCTTTTCAGCATCGTCCATACTAGGTGTAATGGTGGCTACTTTTAAAGTATGGTTGAGCTGCGCAAAATGAGTAATGTTACGGCTTAAACTGCTTTGATCTTGGTCTATGATCGCGATGGGTAAATGATCTGGTTTGCCTTGAGCAAACATATTGGTAAAGAGCAAAATCACAAGGGCAGGGGCAAGTGTGACCATACACAAGTCCCATTTATGCTGCATCAAATAGCGAAACTCACGCAGAATGCCCCTAAACATTATTTACGCTCTTCAATTTTAAACAAAACGCTCATACCCACTTTTAAGTCAGCAATCGGCTGAGCGGGTTTCAGTTGGACTTTAAAACTACGAATGTCATAGCCGCCCGTTTGTCGCGTGGTTTTAATCGTTGCAAATTCACCTTCGGCTTCTATGTGATCAATTTTAAAATCGGTAGATTTGTTCAGTGCCGGTATAAATCCTTGCATGGTCTTGAGTTGATACACTTGAGCATACTGGTCTTCACGGACATTTAAGCTAATCCATAAGCTATCATCTTGAATCAGGCTTACAACGGGCACACCCATCGCAACTAATTCTGAAACTTTGCCATAGGTTTTTGAAATGGTGCCATTAGAGGGTGCAAACAATTTGGTTTCCGCCTCAAGTGCATTGGCTTCAGCTAACGCGGCTTGCGCAATCTTGACTTGGGCATCTGCCGAGCTTTGTTGTTGCGGTGTACTGCCACGTTTTGCACGCGCATATTGTTGATAAGACGCTTCTGTCATTTGCGCAGCAGACACTGCGGCAGCTTGCATTTCATCACGGCGTTGTCGTGAAATGACACCTTCTTTATAAAGGTTTTGACCACGTTGGTAGGTGGTTTGCGCCAATTGTTGCTGTGCTTTTAGACTTTGCCAATTGGCATATAAACTATCAATATTTTCTTGTTGAGAGCCACGTTCAGCTGTGGATTGCAGTGCTTGCGCAGATTGAAGTGCAGCTAAAGCCTGTTGTTTCTTTGCATCGACTTCGGGGCTGGTTAAACGAACCAGTGCTTGACCTGCTTGTACTTTTTCACCGTCATGCACATATATTTCTTCAATACGACTAGGTACTTTGGTACTAATGTGGATGGTTTCAGCCTCAACTCGACCTTGTAATTCAACCTGCTTGGGCTGATAACTTTTCCATAAGCCAAATGCAATCAATGCCAAAAGCAGAACTAAGACA
This sequence comes from Acinetobacter sp. YH12049, assembly GCF_013419875.1. NCBI lineage: Bacteria > Pseudomonadati > Pseudomonadota > Gammaproteobacteria > Moraxellales > Moraxellaceae > Acinetobacter > Acinetobacter sp. YH12049. Next base: position 41,903 of record NZ_VOZH01000006.1, read on the forward strand.
ATGCCAATCACGAGCTTGATCAAAGCAGATTTATTGCGACTTTGCACTGAGCTATTTTTCGTCTCAGCATCGGTATTTGTATTCACTTTTTTTTGAGTATCTTCAACAGTATTTGCTGTAGATGAAATGTCTGAAGTCGAGACATTGGATTGGGATGTTTCAGCTTTCGCAGAGGCATCTTCTTGGTGATCAGTCGATTCCTGATTCATATGGTTTCCCCTCGGCTAAACTTAGCGAATATAGTCGGTGTGTGATTGATTGATATAGCTTTGGAACTGGTCAATGCTCCCGTGACTTTGTAGCAGTGTTGCGAGTGACATCACGTATTTATAAGCATTGAGCGCCATTTCACTTTGTAGCCCACTCAGTGCATTTTGTGCATCAATGACTTGTGTGGCTGTTCCCATATCTTCCTTAAATGAAAGTTGTTGGATTCTTAAATTTTCTTGTGCGGCTTTTAGATTTTGCTGTAACAACAGGTGACTTTGCTGAGCGCTGGTGACTTCATTAAACGAGCTATAAATCAGACTTTCAATTTCTTGTTTGGTACGCTCAGTCATTAACTCAGATGCATAGCGTTGAAGTTCGGCAGCTTGTACGGATTTGTTTTTATCAAGACCTGAAAATAAGTTGTAGCGAGCGGCAACACCAACGATCCAGTTTTGTTTATCGTCAAGACTATATTCACCAAAGGCAAAGACGTTGGGTTTTTTTGCTGCGCTTTGGGCTTTCACATTGGCACCAGCCAATTGACTGTCCAATTGCATTTTACGCACCAAACTAGACTGATCCTGATAACTTTTCAGCAAGGCGGTTATATTTTGATTGTGTTGCTGATTAATAAATAATGGCGTTGAAAGATCAGTAATTTGGCTGCTTTGCATTAAGTTGTTTAACTTAAATAAGCTAGAGCGAAGATTCGCTTCAGTATTTTGAAAAGTTCTGAGTGCATTATTCTTCGCCACTTCAAATTGCATACGCTGGCCTTTGCTAATAAAACCCTGTTGTTCCATTTTGAGCGCATTGGCATAGTGTTGTTGCATCGCATTTAAATTGAAGCGGCTGCTTTCGACTAATTTTTTTTGTAATTGAGCATTGAAGTAGGCTTGGATTAATTCAAAACGTTGCACATCTTGTTGTTGTTCACTGCTTATCGCGCTGCGTTTGGCTTGGATATTGGCAATTTCCTTGGCGCTAGACGTTAACCCACCGGTATACAGCGGCATCATTACGGAAACGGTAGGGCGGATCACTTGATCATCTAAGACCACTTGGGAAGAATCTGGAATTAATCCGACACCATCACGGATTGGCTGTTGCAGACTGTCTTTTAATGGGTCTGCCAAATCACTCGGTAAGCTTTCATCAATTTTATTATTAATGCCATTACTCAGCGTTTGTTCTAAGTTGTTTTTTAAGGCGCCGAGAGGAATATCGAGTTCATTATGAAAGGTATAGGCACGGACGTTTAAATCCACACGAGGTAAACCAAGGCCTTTAATGGCCTGAGCTTGAAGTTCGGCAGATTGTTGTAGCGCTTGGTTGGCCTGAGTGCTAAAAGAACTAGTGAGTAGACTTTGTTCTGCTTGGCTATAACTGATACTTTGCGCAAGTACTGTCGGGCTAAAAAAAACACTCAAACAACCAAGGCCAAGCAGCAATCCTGAACGAAATGTATGTTTAATTTTTATAGAATAATCTGTTCGAGGTAGAGGCATAAAAACACACTCACAGCTAGGATGGGTTCATTATAGTCATTGTGATGAAGTTGGGTAAATTCACTAAGTTGTTGTATTGTTTCATATACATATGTAAATAAATTTTATCTTTGTAGCGCACGTCATTTTCGCACATCAAGACCTTAAATTAGCATCAATTCAAGGGATAAAAAATATCAGTAAATCTAATAATTTGAATTAAGAAGAATTAATTTTGATCTTTATTGAAAATTTGACTTCAAATGTCAGACAGCATTGGAATATTTTCAGCTTTAACTACTGCAAGCACGCGTCAGATATGGTTAAATGCCATCATTTTATTGTGTTTCACTTTGAAAGGAAAACTCATGCGCGCGTACAACTTCTGTGCTGGTCCTGCTGCATTACCCACTGCCGTTTTAGAAAAAGCTCAAGCTGAAATGCTTGACTGGCAAGGCAAAGGCCTTTCGATCATGGAAATGAGCCACCGTAGTAAAGACTATGTCGCTGTGGCAGAGAAAGCAGAAGCTGATCTTCGTAAGCTGATGAATATTCCAGACAACTATAAAGTGTTATTCCTTCAAGGTGGCGCATCACTGCAATTCTCTGCGATCCCATTAAACCTATTGGGTAAAAACAGCAAAGCAGACTATATCCACACTGGTATTTGGTCTGAAAAAGCGTTGAAAGAAGCACAGCGTTATGGCGACATTAATGTCGTTGAAGCGGGTACGAGCATTGACGGTAAACTTGCGATTACTGATCAAAGCACCTGGAACTTATCTGATGATGCGGCTTATGTGCATTATGCAGATAATGAAACCATTGGTGGTCTTCAGTTTGCCAACATTCCTGAAACAGACAAGCCATTGGTTGCCGATTTTTCATCAAGCATTTTATCTGCACCATTAGACGTCTCTAAGTTCGGTTTAATCTATGCAGGCGCTCAGAAAAATATTGGTCCGGCTGGTTTAACTTTAGTGATTATTCGTGATGATTTATTGGATCAAGCGAAAGCAGATATTCCAAGTATCTTGAAATATTCAGCTCAAGCGAAAAATGGTTCAATGGTGAATACACCATCAACTTATGCATGGTACTTATCTGGCCTCGTTTTTGAATGGTTACTTGAGCAGGGCGGTGTAGACGCAATTTATAAAGCGAATATGGCAAAAGCTGAATTGCTTTATGGTTATATCGATTCAAGCGATTTTTATGCAAATCCAATTGCAAAAGAATTCCGTTCAATCATGAACGTACCATTTACTTTGGCGAATCCAGAATTGGAAAAACAATTCTTGAAAGAAGCTGAAGAAAACCATTTACTGAATTTAGCTGGTCACCGTTCAGTGGGTGGTATGCGTGCAAGTATTTATAATGCTGTTCCGCTAGAAGGCGTTCAAGCACTCGTTAACTTTATGGATGACTTTGCAAAACGCAACGCATAATCCTAAAGGCATAAAAAAAACCGGCATTTGCCGGTTTTTTTTATTGAATAGATTAAAAAATAAAAGTATGTAACACGTATGCACAAATCAGCATACCTAACATAAAAAATAAGCAGGACATTGGCTCGATTTGATATCGAGATTCCATGTGATGGTCAACTTGCGATAAGTTTTCTTCTTGCACGACTTTCATAGATATTCTTTCCGATCTATTTATCGTTAATTACTATTTCTTAAACGCATTTTTAACATAATTATTTGATTAAATAAAGTACTATCTGCCATAAACTTACTAAACTATTTAGTTTATTTAAAAATGAGCAATTGAATTGTTAAATTTAGTTTCATAAATTTCCTATCTTATTTATTTATATTAGATTTTTATATTTTATCCTTTGCAGATGGATTTATTTAGCAGCATTATTTTGAATTTAATATTGTGGATAAGTTATTTTAATTTGAATTTAAAAATAGAATATATTGACTGGCTTGTGGATAAGAAATAATCAATCATTTAAATATTCAGCGAATACACATGATTAGCGAGAAATAAAAAAACCGCACTGAGGCGGTTTTTTTTATTTGAAATAGGGTTTTTGAATTCAAATTAGGCAGATTTCGCGTAAATATTGGCTTGTATCCACAGATTGCCACGAATATATTGCCCAACATTGAAATCTTTATGCGCCGGATTTCGTGTTGCAACACGAACAATCACCGCTTCTTGGTTTTCTTCGTGGATTAAGGTCACATCATACAGCGTATAGTCTTGCTCTTTAAATTGCATGGCAGTTTTGCCAACAATATGCCCTTGGAACCAAGCTTCATCTTCTTGTCCGAGGTTTTCACCATATAGGTATGCAACCATTTTAGAAAAATCGACGGTGACTGGTGCTTTGTCATCTTCAGACTTCGGTTGCCACGCTTTAATCTGTTCGTGTAAGTCTGCAGGGGCAACACCATTATTTGCTGTCAAGATATCGTTTAAAGCACGATGATGTTTTATCGATGCAGGATCGTCAACGACGAGCTGTTCATGTTCAGCGACAGCTTCAAGTTCATAGGCCCAAGCATTGAGTTGCACACTGTAGCTTGCATCTTTTTCATATTGGTCGTGATTGACGCTATATAAACTATCAAAAGCATACACACTGGTATTTGCGCCTAAGTCGAGGCAAAGCACAGCTTGCGTATTGGATTTACAGGTAATAATACGTTCAATGGTGGCTTTGGTTTTATATGGGCTATCAAAACTTGGAAATGCAGTTTTAACGGCTTTAGGTTTATTATTTTCTACCGCAATCACTTGGCACAGTTGAATCGATGCTTGTGATGGACCTTGAATCAGCCAGGTACTTTGATCCATATCAGATTCTTGTGCGCATAAGCCCATCGGCATAATGGGTGCATCCAATGCCTGACCCAGCCAAACTGGTACATCCGTTGTCGGGTTGCCTGTAAGCAAATTCCAATGTTCAACATGACTACCAAAAGTTTGATCTTCAATAGTGATAATTTCAGGGCTATTTTGTTTTTTCATATGCACAATTGATATTGGGTTGGTTTCATAGTTAATAAATCGAGGGTTATTTGAAATTTTCAAGTCACCGACATCATATTTATCATGAAATCATGCATAAAAAATGTTTTCAGTAGGATTTAAATGTTAAAGCATTGGAAAATAGTCTCAACTTTGGCTCATTTTGCAGCTTTTCGATTCTCATGATTAGAGAAATGTAGATCCATTCAACGGATGCAGATCCCCAAATTGTCATGTAGATTTGTTACTATGAGTTATGTTTAAAAGTGAATGGAAAATCAGTGCTGCCATTTAAATTATGGGTGGATGCAGATGCGTTACCACGCATTTTACGTGATGTAATTATTCGGGCTTCTGATCGTTACCATTTAGAAGTCACTTTTGTCGCCAATCAAAATGTTGGGATAACGCCTTCGGTGCGAATTAACTCGATTCAAGTCATGAGTGGGGCAGATGCAGCGGATAAAGAAATTATTCAGCGCATGAAAGAGCACGACATCGTGATGACACAGGATATTCCACTTGCTGCTGAAGTGATTGAGCGGGGCGGTATAGCGATACATCCACGCGGTGAGATTTATACCACAGCAAATGTCAAAGCTCGTCTACATTTACGCGACTTTATGGATACATTACGGGGCGCAGGTGTGCAAACTGGTGGTCCAGCACCGATTTCAGAACGAGATAAGCGCGAATTTTCTAGTAGCTTAGATCAAACCATTCAAAAGCAAAAACGAAAAACGGCGCAGAAGTAAAAACCATGCCATCTAAAACAAATCTAGCGACCACCTATGCGTTGTTGGTCTTTATTTGGTCGACCACGCCACTTGCCATCGTTTGGAGTGTCAGTGATATCAATGCGTTTTGGGCACTGACATTACGCTTTTTTATCGCATTACCCTTGGCTGTCGCATTATTGTTTATTTTTAAACATAAACTGCCGATGGATAAAACCTCGCTGCACAGTTATTTGGCGGGGGCATTTAGTTTTATTGGTTCTCAGATTTTTACCTATATGGCAACGGCCTATCTCAGCTCAGGCATTATTGCCCTGATGTTTGGTTTGGCACCAATTATGACGGGTCTGATCGGTCGTTTCTTCTTTCATACCTATCTGCATCGCTTGCAATGGATTGGGATGTTGATTGCCGTTTGTGGTTTAGCCATTATTTGCTTAGGCGGCAGTGATCAGCACGTACAGCCTGTTGGTATTGTCTTAATGTTAATGAGCGTATTCGTCTACTGTATGTCGATTTTTTGGGTGAAAAAAGTCAATGCACCTTTGCAGCCTATGTCTCAGGCCACGGGTTCGATTCTTATCTCAGCACTATTTTCTGCCGCGATGCTACCGTTTATTTGGCAGTATGCACCGACACAGATGCCTTCGACCAAAGCACTCATTGGCTTATTTTATGCAGTGATTATGGCTTCATTGATTGCAATGTTTTGTTATTTCAAACTGGTACAAAACATCAAGGCGACAACTTTGTCTTTAACAACGGTACTCACACCCATGCTTGCTATGCTCTTTGGTGCTTTACTGAATGATGAAAAATTATCATTGATGGTTTTACTTGGTGCTGTGATTCTATTATCAGGCTTGTTTGTTTATTTTTATAAAGATTTTCGGGCGAACAGAGAGCTCGCCCACAAATTAAAACATTGATTAAAAATCACTCTTTGTTTTGGGTCAGTGCGATACACTCTGCAAGTTTGACGCGGTCTTGAGGGAGCAGTGTGATAAAATAGGCACCCGTACGGTATAAGTTGCTTTCTTCTTCACGGCTATAAACCACTTGCGCAGTTGCCGCAATATGGAAGAAATTTTCAGGGTGGCTTAAGGTCACATGGATATAAGTACCTTCTTTAATCGCGCGTTCGCTAAAAAAGCTCAAACCAGTCTCTGAGAAATTCACATGCTCAGGCACTGGTAACATGCTTTGTACAATTGCGTCGTATAAAGAACCCGTAATAAGGTTTAACTTTTGGTTAAATAAGGATAAGATTCGAGCAATTTGTTGATCTTTCTCAGCTAATTGTTCTAATTCGTAGTTGAGTGCATGATCAAATTGATCTAATTCAGCAAGTAGTAGAAAATAGCGCGGCAATACAAAATTAGGATCGTAAGGATCATTCAGTGCAACATCATCAGAGATAATCTGATAGTTGATGCGCAAAGCAGCATCGATACGCGACATTACACGGCGTTCAGTTTGAACGCTTTGATGCTGTAAATTTTCCATAATATATTACCTCGGACTAGATGGTTATGTTTAAACCAATCTCGCTGTATATAGGGTTGAGATACACTCGCGCTCGGCGCAGTAACCACTTTATTTCTTTTATTGCTCTGGTATCCATGATCGGCCTCACGCTTGGTGTGGCAGTCCTTATTACAGTTTTATCTGTGATGAATGGTTTCGATCGTGAGCTGAAAACTCGTGTCTTAGGAATGATACCTCAAGCCACTGTTTCTTCAACACAAATTTTAACAAATTGGCCTGAACTTGCAAAAAAAATTGAGCAACATGAGCATGTTCAAGGGGTCGCACCATTCACCCAATTACAGGGAATGTTGACGGCACAAGGTCAAGTGTCTGGCATTATGGTCAGTGGGATTGAACCGCAGTATGAAAAAAAGGTATCAATTATCCAAGACCATATGGTGGAAGGCAGTATCGATAACCTGAAAAAAGGTGAGTTTGGTATTGTCCTTGGCAAGCAAATGACAGATGCCTTAGGTTTAGGCTTGAATGACAGTGTGACCTTGGTGCTTCCCGAAGCAACTCCTTCGCCGGCTGGGGTCGTTCCGCGTTTTAAACGATTTAAAATTGTGGGTATTTTCAGTATTGGTGCAGAGGTTGATTCGATGATGGGCTATGTGGCCCTGAACGATGCGTCAACTTTATTAAGACTGCCAGATGGTGCACAAGGCATCCGTATGAAGTTGGATGATATTTTTGCAGCACCACAAGTCTCTCAAGAAATTGTGCGTGATCTACCAGCAAACTTCTATGCTTCAGATTGGACTTATACACACGGCAACCTATTTAGTGCGATTCAAATGGAAAAGGCAATGGTAAGTTTATTGCTGTTCCTGATTGTATTGGTTGCAGCATTTAATATCGTGTCTTCATTGGTGATGGTGGTCACTGATAAAAAATCCGATATTGCCATTTTGCGTACACTAGGCGCTTCACCGGCTACAATCACACGGATCTTCATGGTGCAAGGTACAGTGATTGGGGTGATTGGTACGGTATCTGGGGCGATTTTAGGGATTATCGCTGCATCAAGTATTAGTAATTTAGTCGGTTGGTTGAATACAACATTGGGCTTAAATATGTTTGATGCTTACTTCATCAACTATTTACCGTCTTATTTAAGATGGCAAGATGTTGTGGTGATTGTATCTTTATCATTGGGCCTGAGCTTTATCGCGACAATTTATCCGGCATTACGTGCAGCTAAAGTTCAACCTGCAGAGGCTCTACGCTATGAGTAATTTAGTTTTAGATGCCCAAAACATTACCAAATCTTTTACCGATGGGAAGTCTACAGTCGATGTGATTCGAGGACTTTCATTACAAGTCAAAGCGGGTGAGTTTGTTTCGATTGTGGGGTCAAGTGGTTCTGGTAAAAGTACGTTGTTGCATGTATTGGGTGGCTTAGATCGTCCAACATCGGGTCAAGTGTTGATTAATGGTCAACGCTTTGACACTTTAGGTGAAGCAGAGCGTGGATATATTCGTAATGAGCATTTAGGTTTTGTATATCAATTCCATCACTTACTACCTGAATTTACCGCCTTTGAAAATGTGGCGATGCCATTAATGTTACGGAAGTCGAGTAACTTCAAAGAAGTCAAGCAGCAAGCTGAATACCTGTTGGAACGTGTTGGACTTTCCCACCGCATGACGCACAAACCCGGCGAACTTTCAGGCGGTGAACGTCAACGTGTGGCTTTGGCCCGTGCATTGGTAGCAAAACCTAAGTTGATGATGGCTGATGAGCCAACAGGGAACTTAGACCGAAAAACCGCAGTGAAGATTTTTGAGTTGCTATCTGAGTTGCGTAAAGAATTTAACATGGCCATGTTAATCGTGACCCATGATGAATATTTAGCTCAATCTGCTGATGCGATTTTGCATATGCAAGATGGTTTATGGGTTGATGACTAAGCGCTAAATTGATTTCGCAAAAATTAGTGGATTAAGATTGTTTGATTGAAGCTCACCTCGGTGGGCTTTATTATTGCCAGCACATAATAAAAATAATGATGACTCATGTTGCAAAGCTTTTGTATTGGCTGGATTTTAGGCATTTCTTTTATGGGGTTCATGTTTTGGAATCCACAACTCTCGACAGCTCAGTTGCTTTTTATTGTCCTGATTTGGCTAGTGCTACAGCTCTACATTTCACCAAAACTAAAAAGTATCTTTTCGAAATTCTTACAGCTCAGTACAAATCTTTGCATGGGCGCAGTTCTCGGCTTTAGTTTTGCCAATACTCAACTCGATCAGCGTTTGGCATTGGTTGAACATCAGAGCAGACAAGGCGAGTTTATAGCGTATATTCCACAGATCAGCCAACTCAAAGACCAAGCAATTCAGCAAAAAATTGAAGTGCTCAATCTGAATCAGCAGATTCAATATTTTATGGCGTATTTACCCAATTCAATTTTGCAAAATAATGAACAGACGATTCAGTTGGTCCCTGGACAGTACTACCGTATGTATGGTGAGTTACGACCTACCCAAAGCTATGTGACAGAAGGTGCATTTGACCAAGAGCGGTGGAGCGTACAGCAAAATATACATGCCAGTTTAAAGGTGAAGTCTGTCGAATTGATACCACCCCAACATATGACTGCGATGGGATATGGCCATCAGTATCAACGACATCAAGGTGTGTTGCATCAATTCAAAATAAAAGTCGAACAGCAGCGTTTATATTTAAGAGCGTTTATATACCAACAGCCGCTGCGGAATCATGGCTTACTGCTAGCATTGCTTACAGGTGATAAAAGTTTACTGACTGATGGAACCAGTGAATTATTTCAACGTTTTGGCATGAGTCATTTACTGGCGATTTCTGGACCGCATGTACTGGTTTTTGCCAGTATGTTCTGTTGGGCGATGCAGTTGGGTATCCGTAAATATTGTCCCAAAATCTATCTCAAATGGCCTAAACAATATGTATTGGTCGTGCCCTTTATCTTCTGTGTCCTTGTATATTGTGCATTTACCGGTTTTGAAATACCTGCACTGAGAACGCTGACGATCTGCCTTGTCGCCAGTAGCATGCTGTTGTTACGGCAAACCATTCAGCCTTTTCAACTGCTGGTTTTTAGTGCCGCTATTTTATTGCTAGTGGACCCCTTTAGTATTTTATCCGCAGCATTTTGGTTGTCTTATGGCGCATGCTTTATTTTACTGCGGATTTATCAAACCTTAAGGAAGCATTTACTGGCTCAAACGGACGCCAGTTTTTGGCAAAAGTTAAAGCATTCAATGTGGTTGATGGTGGAATCACAATGGAAAATCTTTGTCGCTTTATTTCCATTGATGGTGATTTTTTTCAAGCAAGTGACTTGGATTAGCCCACTAAGTAATTTATTTGCCATCCCGTGGTTAGGGACTGTGGTGGTTCCTTTAGATATCATCGGAGGGGCACTTTCTTATATTTCTACACCTTTGGCGCATTTGGTTTTTTTATTCAATGATCTGTGTTTGGAAATATTGCATGTGTTTCTCTATGGCTTAGATCGACTCTTTGCACCAAAAATGCACGATGTCGCATTGACGTCAACTCAAATCATACTGTTGATACTCGTTGTAGTAATCTTATTTTTACCTGAAGGTATCTTGCCAAAATATTGGGCGGTCATTGCCTTTTTTGCTCTGTTTATCCCATGGAGAAATTCAGCAAACTTTCAACTTTCAATTCTAGATGTGGGGCAAGGGCAGGCGATCTATATCCGTTCTGTAGATCATCATATGATGGTAGACTTCGGTGGAAACTATGATGAAAGTCAATTTAGTGTCGGGCAAAATATCATCCGGCCATTTTTGAGTGTGAATGGTGTCCATCGACTAGATCGGGTGTTATTGACTCATTTAGATCAAGACCATAGTGGTGGCTTTTTCTCATTGGAGCAACAGCTTGATATCGGGCAGCTTTCAAGTAATGAGCGAGTACAAACCACGAACCAAGCTCCACAGCGTTTATGTCAACGTGGTCAGCAGTGGAATTGGGATCAGCAAGTATATTTTGAAATACTCTCGCCAAAGCCTGAAGATCTGACAGATGCCAAATGGAATGCCAATGAACGTTCTTGTGTTCTATATGTCACGGTCAAAGGCGTCAATGGCCCACGACATTTTCTATTGATGGGGGATGCCGGTTGGGAGACGGAATATCAAATGTTAAGTGATTATCCAGACCTAAAAGTCGATGTCTTGGTGCTTGGACACCATGGTAGTCGGCACAGTTCATCCTATGCGTTTTTAAACCATTTTAAGCCCAAGTTGGCGATTGCTTCCGCAGGTCGCTTTAATCGTTATGGACATCCTGCAAAGATGACCCAAACACGTCTCAAACAATTAGACATTCCACTCTTGCAAACTGCACAAAGTGGAAGTATTCATTTCAAACAAAATAAACAACAAATTGAACTAATTGAAGAGCGTACAAAGTATAAATGGCTCGATCTATATCGCAGGCTATCTAAAGAATCTGAATAGAAAACTGCTTCAAGTGTATTGCTTGAAAATGTCATTCTGTCACATTTTTAATTTTTTGCTGTCTTTGATATTCCTCACGAATATCACGAATGCGTTGAGCGGCTTCCTCATCACTAATATTGTATAGATTTCTCAATTTTGGATTGGCTTTAAAGCGTTTATAGCTCCAGTGATAATGTTCTGGATAACGATGAATTAAATCTTCCACTGCTTTAAAAATAACCATTGAGCCATCATCTGCATTACCTTGATAAATATTGTCATCGATAGGTTCGATATGCATATCAAAACCATGATTATCGTTACGAATGGCATATAGTAAGAGCGCACGTGCTTTGGTTTTTTGAATTAGTTTTGCACTTAAGTTGCTGGTTTTTAGTGGAATACCAAAGTATGGAATCATTTCGCCGCCGGCATTGGGGGTATGGTCTGGCAAGATTACAGTCGTCCCACCTTGTTTTAAGGCTTTGAAAATTTGACGTACACCTGATTCATCCGTAGGAACCAATATTGCTTGCTCACGGCTTCGAGCAGCACGGACAAAATTGTTGGCAGATTCGCTTTTTACCGGCTTGTACATGATGGTCATTTGAGTGTATTGCGCAACCCATGCATTCATGATTTCCCAAGTACCAAAATGTGGTACTACGAGTACAACGCCTTTTTGTAGGGCGAGCGCTTCATGTAAATATTCAGCGCCATGTACGTGATGAATTCGTTGAATATTTTTTTCTGTACTTGCACCCCAAATGTTAAAAAATTCAAAATAAGAACAAAGTTCGTTTCGAATCGCTTGTTTAGTGAGTTGAATGCGAGCTGACTCTGATAATTCAGGCAATGCAATTTTAAGATTGCGTTGAATCGTAGAGTAGGTTTTAGAGATTTTTAAAACATTGACTAACCCAGCCAAACCTTTTGCAATTAATCTTGAAATTTGAATAGGTTGACGGCTGATAAATTTTAACAGGTGATATGTGGTGTCCTGTGAATTTTGGTCGGTCATCTTGTTTAAGTCTGAAAGAAATGAAAGAAAATTTAAAATAATTATAGGGGAAAATGAATTGATTAGACAGTTATAGCGATTAGCGTGTATATAATGACTACAAATTAACGATCAAATGGGTTTTTTTATGTCCGAATGGCCACCAAAACCTGAAGAAAAACAGCAAAGTTCTTCAAACAATATTCAGCAGCCAACTGGAAATGAATGGAAAATATTAGAAAAAGCCGTGCTTTCTTCCGTTGAAGAACAACGTAGAGCACGTAGATGGGGTATATTTTTTAAATTTTTAACCTTTGCTTATTTGCTATTTATTATCATTGCGATGGCAAAAAGTTGCAGCATGTCGTCATCTGATCCAGCAGCGACAGCGGGTTCACATATTGCCGTGGTTGATATCATTGGGACCATTGCAGCGGACAAGCAAAGTGTAAACAGCGCAAATACTATCAAAGCTTTGAAAAAAGCCTATGAAAACAAACAAAGCAAAGCGATTGTTTTAAATATTAATTCACCAGGTGGTTCACCTGTTCAGTCTGATGAAATTTGGCAAGAAATTCAGTACTTGAAAAAAGCCCATACCGATAAAAAACTGTATGCCATTATTGGTGATACAGGCGCTTCAGGTGCGTACTATATTGCTTCTGCCGCAGATGAAATTATTGTCAATCCTTCAAGTTTAGTGGGTTCAATTGGCGTGATCATGCCGAACTATGGCGTTAGTGGTTTGATGCAAAAGTTTGGTGTAGAAGATCGCACCATGACTTCGGGTGAGAACAAAGCGATTTTATCCATGACTCAACCTGTCGATGCTGCACAAAAAGCACATGTTCAAGGTGTACTCGATAACGTTCATGCGCATTTTATTAATGCCGTGAAAGAAGGTCGCGGTAAGAAATTAAAATCGAATGATCCGGCTATTTTCTCAGGTTTATTTTGGACAGGTGATCAGGCTGTGAAGCTGGGTATTGCTGACCGTACAGGTAGTTTAAATAGCCTGAAACGTGAGTTGAAAACTGAAAAAGCTGTGAACTACACCATTGAAAATAGTCCATTTGATTCTGTACTTGGTCGTATGGGAAGTTCATTTGGTCAAGGTTTGGCAAGCGCATTGTCACAACAGGTTCAATCTGAAAACAGCACGAAGTTACAATGAAACCGTTAATTCATTTTGCGCACGCCAATGGCGTGCCATCACTGGTTTATCAAAAATTGTTTGATTTATTGAGTGATGAATATGATGTGATCTATGTGCCGCTACTTGGGCCAGATAAGCGTTACCCAATCGATAACCATTGGAAAAGCTTAACACAGCAAGTCATTGACAGTATTGTACGTCAGGCCAATGGTCGTAAGGTGATTGGATTAGGTCATTCATTAGGTTCGGTTTTAACATTTCAGGCTGCTTTACAACGCCCAGAATTGTTTGAACAAGTGTTAATGATTGATCCGCCTATGATCATGGGGAAAGAGTCTTTTGCTTTGCACATCGCAAAACTCCTCAAACTTAAAGTCCTCGATAAAATGTCCCCAGCAGGATTGTCGAAGCGTCGTCGTGATCATTGGGACAGCCGTGAACAAGCAGCAGAGCTTTTAAGGCCGAAAGGTTTTTATAAAGATTTCGATCCAGACTGTTATCAAGCTTATATTGATCATGCCTTGATGGACGATAAACTGCGTGGTGGGGTGGAATTGACGATTTCACGTGATGATGAGGTTCATATTTTTCGAACCAATCCTTCGCTGTGGTGGTTACCACAGGCTCAACCACAAGTGCCTGTGCAGCAGTTAATTGCAGAGCAGGGGCCATTTTTGGCTCGGCACTTTCCACAAATGGTCGAGAAAAAATTTGCGATTCCATTTAAAGTGGTTGGTGGGAGTCATATGTTTCCATTAGAAAAACCAGTAGAAACGGTGGAGCTGATCAAACAAATGTTAGCGGTTCATGCCAAACATGAATGATTAAATGTAGTCAAATAAAAAACGCATCCAAGGATGCGTTTTTTATTTCTATTTAAAATAGATAAAACTGATTTTAAAACTTGCAGAATTGAACAGGTGCTTGCATCGGTTGATTGCGATATAACACCCCATCAGCAGTATGTTGGATCGTACCATTACAGATCCATTCTGCGACTTGAGGGTAAATCACATGCTCAAGCACGTGAATGCGATCTGCTAGACTTTCAGCATGATCATGCACATTGACTTTAAGCACACCTTGAGCAAGCGCTTGGCCAGCATCTAGCTCTGCAGTCACGTAATGAACTGTACAGCCATGGAAAACATCACCAGTGTTTAACACACGTTGATGAGTATGCATGCCTTTATAATTTGGCAACAAAGAAGGGTGGATGTTAATCATTTTCCCTTCCCATGCTTTGACAAATTTTGAGCTTAAAATGCGCATAAAGCCTGCCAAAATCACCAAGTCAACATCCCAGTCGAGCAGTTGTTGATGCATCACATCATCAAAAGCTTCACGACTTGGATATTGCTTATGTTCAATGACTGCAGTTGCAATATTTGCTTTTCTTGCACGTTGCAGTGCAAAAGCGTCAGGTCTATTGGAAATCACCCCAACGATTTGACCTGATAGATTGGCATCGATCAGGGCTTGCAGGTTAGATCCGCTGCCTGAAACAAGTACAGCAATTTTAATCATGAACGTTGCTTATGCGAAAACTACACGGATTTTTTCGTCAGCGCCTTCAACAGATTCAGCATTATCTGCAATGTGACCCATTGTGAATGCTTTTTCGCCAAGGCTATTGAGTAATTCAACTGTTTTGTCAGCATCGGCTGCATCAACCACGAGAACCATACCTACGCCACAGTTAAATGTGCGGTACATTTCAAATTGTTCAACACCACCTTCTTTTTGAAGTAGTTTGAATAATTCTGGCCATTCCCAAGATGCTTCATTCACTACCGCTTGAGCACCATTTGGCAGTACGCGAGGTAAATTACCCGGTAAACCGCCGCCTGTGATGTGCGCCATAGCGTGTACATCCACTTCTTTCAATAACTGAAGAATTGGTTTTACATAAATACGTGTTGGTTCCATTGCTGTATCTGCAAGTGGACGACCATCAACGATTTGAGTAAGGTCAACATTTTTCACATCTAAAATTTTACGAAGAAGTGAGTAACCGTTTGAGTGTGCGCCAGAAGATGCAACACCAACTAAAACGTCACCCGCTTTAACTTTAGAGCCATCAATAATTTTACTTTGCTCAACTACACCTACGCAGAAACCTGCAAGGTCATAGTCTTCGCCTTCATACATACCTGGCATTTCAGCAGTTTCACCGCCAACCAATGCACAACCTGCAAGTTCACAACCCGCACCGATACCAGTCACAACATTTGCTGCAACGTCAACGTTGAGGTGGCCAGTTGCATAGTAGTCAAGGAAGAACAGTGGTTCAGCACCACATACAAGAAGATCGTTTACGCACATTGCAACCAAGTCTTGACCAATTGTGTCATGACGGTTCAAATTCAATGCTAAACGCAATTTTGTACCAACACCATCTGTGCCAGATACGAGAACAGGTTCTTCATAACCTTTAGGAATTTTACAAAGAGCGCCGAAGCCGCCTAGGCCGCCCATTACTTCAGGACGTGCAGTACGTTTCGCGACAGATTTGATACGATCGACTAACGCGTCGCCCGCTTCAATGTCGACACCTGCATCTTTGTAGCTTAAACCAGTGTTTGGGGTAGAAGTTGAGTTGCTCATAATGAAGTCTCCGCATTCGCGCGGGGATTATAACCTGAATATGCAAAACTCTTATGCTATTTCGCACTAAAATGTTATCTTTATTAAAATATTTTCCTTTCTATAACGATTACATTGAAAAAAGGTGACTTTATATGGGTGATCGCACCTTGCGCCGAATATTTATTCTTGCTGGGATAGCATTGATCATATGGGTTTTATACTTATTAAAGCCTGTAGTTGTTCCTTTTATCGGCGCATTTCTAATTGCATATTTATTTAGCCCTTTAGTCGATAAATTACATAATATTGGCTTGCCGCGCTGGTTATCTATCAGTTTGGTCTTTATTGGAATTGGTGTCGCTATATTCCTTGCAATGTGGTTCCTCGTACCACTGGTATGGGAACAGTTGATGTATGCGAAAAACAATATTCCAAGCAATATTCATTGGGTCAACTATACATTCCTGCCGTGGTTATCAGAGACATTTAATCTTGTACCGATGGAAATTGATACAGAGCAAATGTCAGCAGCGATCATGGAGTATATTCAAACCAACTATAGTGCAGACAGTATCCAAGCCATGTTGTTAAAAGTGGCACAATCGGGTCTGAATTTCATACAGATTGGTGGCACGATTGTGTTAATTCCAATTATTGCCTTCTATTTCCTATTAGATTGGGAACGTATGTTAGAAAACATGCGTCGCCTTATTCCACGCAAATACGAAAAAAACACATTAACCATCGTAGGCGAATGTCATGAAGTTCTAGGCGCATTTGTAAAAGGCCAGTTCTTGGTAATGTTCTTATTGGGCGTTGTATATGCGGTTGGACTTCAATTGGTGGGTATTGAGGTCGGCATCATCATCGGGATGATTGCGGGTTTAGCCAGCATTATTCCGTACTTGGGTTTTGCAGTCGGTATTATTTCGGCAGTTGTGGCATGTCTATTCCAATTCGGTTTGGATTGGGTGCATTTAGCCTTAGTGCTGGTTGTCTTCATGGTGGGACAGGCGATAGAAGGTTATATCCTTCAGCCATTCTTATTGGGCGACAAAATTGGTTTGTCTCCAGTGGCTGTGGTTTTTGCAGTACTTGCAGGCGCACAATTGGCAGGACTGCTCGGAATGCTCATTGCATTACCAGTCGCAGCGATTATTGTGGTGTTATTACGTCATGCGCGTGAAAATTATGAGAAAAGTAATTTATACCGAAATGATGTACTCGTAGTGAATGATGCTGAAATTGGCACATTAAGCGTAGAAACCAATCAAATTGCTGTCGATATCGAGCTCAAAAATCAGTCTGCAAATTCGCTGCAAGATCCTGAAATTTCGAGTAACATTGAACGATCAGAACATAAAGATTGATAAGGCTAAAATATAGATATGCGTCAATTGCAGTTAGATATAGAACCTCAGCTCGATGCCCGAATTAGTGATTTTTCTGGGCCGAGTTGGGGACATGTAATCGATGGTGTACGTCAATTACATGCAGGATTAATGAATCGTTTCTATATCTATGGCGGAGCTGGCACAGGAAAAAGCCATTTACTCTCTGCAATATGTGATTCATATTTAGAAATTGGCAAATCAGCAATTCAAGTTTCATTGCTTGAATTGCTCGATGCGCCCACTGAAGCGATTACTTCGCTCGATCGCTATGATTTGGTGGCTTTAGATGATATTGAAGCCATCAGTGGAGTTCCACATTGGCAAAAAGCCGTTTTTCACCTGATTAACTATAATAACGAAGAAGGTGGTCAATTGGTCTTTTCATCTCGACTGGCGCCAATTGAACTCAAACTTGAACTGCCAGACCTACAATCTAGATTAACTCAGGCTGTTAGTGTGAAAGTGCCGAATGGTAGCTTATACGCAGACCGTCAAGCGCTCGTTAACTCTGTTTTAGCGCGACGTGGCATCCATATGGATCAACAAATTGTGGATTATTTGTTGGCACATGGGCCGCATCAGGCGTCTATTTTACTTCGCTCTTTAGAACAACTGATTCAGATGTTAAAAGGTGAAAAAGTCAAATTGAGTCATGCCAATTTAAGACAAATTTTTGCCCTAATTGATGAATATCGGTAAGCAATAAAAATTCTTGAGTAATTACTCAAGCTGTGACAAAGTACATAAAAATATTTTAATGTTGCAAGGATTGTGCAACTTAAGAATAAAAAGATAAAAAATATTTAAGGAGATGGATATGCTCAAACAGAGCATAGGCATTGGCATGCTTCTCATGGCAGGTCATGCATTTAGCGCAGAAATTACCGTTACAACCACTGAAGATGTTGTAAAGGATGACAAGGAATGTTCACTTCGTGAAGCCATAGAATATATCAATAATGGTATGCCAGAAGCCGGATATAATGGTTGCGGGGGTAAAGACGCCTATGCCTCAATTTCTCTGAAAAAAAATGAAGTTTATAAACTCACTAAAAAAATTGATATTAAAGCGGAACTGAATCTGAAAACGGCGTATGACAGTAACGTCAATGAAGATGTTGTACTCGGTCTTAATAATGCCGTCATTGAAATGACGGGTAAGGATCAAATTTTTAATATTAATGATAGCGAAAAAGAACTACTTGCAATCAATTTTAAAGAAATTTCATTTAAAGGATGTAAGCAAGATCAATGTGCTGATAAAGGCGGAATCATTTTTAATAATGAAAAACTCACACTTGAAAATGTAAAGTTTGAAGATGGCTATGCACGACTTGGTGGTGCAATCTACAATGTTGGATTTTCAGAAGATGGCGCAGCTGTAGCGAGCCGTCTATATATACGAACCACGATTTTTCAAAACAACAAAGCGGTAGATGGCGGGGCAATTTACTCAGAAGCACCGGCTTATGAAATCTATACATCTTTGTTCAAAAATAATGAAAGCAATTCTGGTCGAGCGATTGTTTACAATCAAAATGGGCTCGCAGACATCAGCAAGTTGGTATTCAGTAACCCTCAAAATATCATTGCCAATAGTACCTTTTTCAAAAACAAAGGTTTTGCTGTCAACTTACGTGATGGTTTAGCACTCAATAATATTACAGTACTGAAGAACAGTGGCGGTATCGAACTAAATAGTACCTCTGAGCATGCTTATTTAGCCAATAGTGTGGTGATTGGTAATGCGCTCAGTGGTACCGCTCAAGATTGTAAAGTCTTGAACTCAGGAACAGACCAATCTGTTTTTTATAACAACTTAGTGGCTGCGAGTTGTCCTGTTGGGCCTGCTGCAAATTTAAATGATGTATGGTCTGGGACGAGTTTAATTGCGGGTGAAGATGAAGGTAGCTGTAAAACCTTAACAGAAGATCGTAATGCACTTTTCTGTCCATTTACCACAGCAAATAACGCATTTATTGGTTATTTACGTCCTCGTATTTTATTAGATTACGAAACGATTTTCTCAAGCCCGATATTAAATAAGGGGAAGACCACAGCAGATGGCAATGAGCATCATGTGTATTGTGAGTCTTCTGATCAGCGTGGAAAAAATCGTAATTTGGATGATGTTTGGTGTGATCGTGGTGCCATCGAAATTGTGGTTCCTGTGAGCATGCCTCGATTAGGTAAAGACATACGTACAGGTGAAGTGGCCAAGTTTAATATTTTAGATGCCTTAGGTGACAGTGATTTAATTCCAAAAGAAGAATGTACAAAAGTGATGGGTATGGCAAATCCAACGGGTGAGCCATGGCAAGATGGTTGCCCAATAATTGTACAAAGCACCGAATCTAAAGGTAAATTTACACTGAATTTGAATGGTGATTTTGAATACACGCCAAATGGAAATTGGCATGGCGCAGATATTTTTGAATTGCGTGTGGTGACGTCTTCAACCCGTTTTAATACTTCGGCAAAAAATTATTTAGCTGCAGAAGTGCGTATTTTCCAAGAACCAAACAATGAAATGGAAAGTAAAACCGTTAAAACTTCGGGTGGTGCTCTAGGCTGGGCGAGTATTTTTGCGCTGCTTGGCTTAGTTGGATTTCGTCGCTTTAAAAAATAGTCTGGATAGAATTAAGGACAGCACATGAAAAATTATAAAAAAGGATTGCTGGCGGTCATGGTCCTTGCGGCTATGTCATCTATGGCAGCGACAAGTAACATCATCAAAGTTACGACCTTTGATGATGAAAATGGTGAAAATCTCAATCAATGTTCTTTACGTGAAGCGATTGAAACTGCACGTAAAAACAAATCTTTTGGTGGATGTAATGTCGGTAATCCAAATAATGGGCAGACCGATTATATTCAACTTGAAGCAGGTGAATATCTTCTGACCAAAGGTGAGTTAGTTCCTCTAAATCAGATCGTGATTGAGGGGAAAAGTCGCTTTAACTATGATTCAAAAAATTTACTGACGCAGAAATTTCCTGCCTATGAAGATATTAGAACGACGATTAATGCCCAAGGCAAATCGCGTATTTTTAATACTTCACGCTCAGAAGCCAACTTTATCGTCAATAATGTACGCCTTACTGGCGGGATGGCAGAAGATCGAGGCGGTGCCTTATATTTAGGGGGAGCATTTACCTTAAATAATGGTGCAATAGAAAACTCTCAAGCCAAAGTTGCTGGCGGTGCGATCTACTCCGTTGCGCATAATATGTCGAAGAAAACATTATTGGTGAGCAGTTTAGTTCAGGGCAACATCGCACCTAAAGGAAGTGTTGTTGCTATGGACTGTATCGGGAACTTGGGGGATACCCAGCCTGAAATTGTGTTCCAGCAAAGCAGTATTATTCAAAATGGTTCATCGACGAGTAATAGTGTGATGGACTTCTGTGGAAAGGCCAAAGTTGAATTGACAGCAAATACGATTGCAAAAAACCAAGCAAATCCAAGTGCGGGTAGTATTATCCGTGCCATTTCTCAGGGAACGGATCGTTTAAGTGCTTTTTCTAGCTTCGTTTTAACCAGTAATACAATAGTCGAAAATAATGCGGCTAGTACTTATTATTATGACAATAATGGTGGAAAAGCTTGGTATTTCAATGTGTTGTCCTATAATACTGGTGGTAAGTCTTGTCGTTATCTGAATAATGCTGTACCTGATAATGGTCAAAAGTTTGTTGCGAGTAATAATGCTTTTGAACTGGCAGCTGGGCAGTGTGATTTACCCGAAAGTGTGCTGAATAATACAGAAAGCTTTCTGCAAAACCATGATGTAAGTAGTTATGCTATGGGCACTTTATTAAGCGCCCTACAAACAAAATCTGCTTATAACTTGTATTTACCTTTGTATTACCCGAAAGCGATCGGCAGTGGTTTTGACTTGATCAATCTTGGCTTAGAGGGATGTAGTAAAGCCGATCAACGGGGTATTTTGCGGATTACGAATGGTACCTTGCAGCTATCACCTGCACAACGAAATACTTGTGAGATTGGTTCGGTTGAATTAATGAATTTAACTGCAGCAGATATGGCAGAGATTACCAACGAGTCCTTAGCAGCTATTCAAGAGAAATATCAAAAAACAATTGATGATTTGAAAAAGGATATCGAAGATCCAGATTATGCAGAATACAAAGTTGCCAATCAGGATGATTTAACAAAATACGAAGCGGTATTAAGTGCATTAAAAAATAACCTTAAATATCGTGCGGTTTATTTTGATCCATTCCCAGCATCATTACCTCAAGAAGAGTCTGTGAATGGAAGTGCTGAAACACGACAAATCGCCTTAAATGCTGACAACTACACTGTAACGACTTCACCAATCGGCATTGGCAGTGAAATTACGGTGTCTAGTACAGGCGAAGCAAGTATTGTGGGTAATCCACCACATGACCTGCACTGTGATTGGGATGCGGGAATAAAACAAATCGTTATATATCGCACCAGTGGGGCAACAACAGCGCCTACCGAATACGGTTTTTGTAAATATACGCTAAAACAAAAGACAGGGAGTCAGGCGGAATCCTCTGGTGTAGTACGTGTGGCATTTAAAAATATGACCCCAGTGGCCAAAGCTGCGCAATATACGATTAGTCCGTCAAATAATTTGTCTGTTACCGTCAATAATTTATTAGAAAATGCTAATGATGATGGTGATGGTCCAGTTGCATCTATGCCAGCAGGTAAATCGGTATGGCATAAAAATGAAGAAGGTCAAATTATTCCAATTCGTTTTACGAAAATCCCTGCAGGTTTAAACTTTGAAGCTGAGTATAGTGGCAGTTGTCCGGCAAGTTATCTAAAGGAAACTTGTTACGGTGGAAAAATTACCTTCTCAGTAAAAAATGGCTTCAGTCAGTTCGACTATCCTGTTGAATATAGCGTTATTGATAGTGATGGTATTGCCTCAAGTAATGCAATCCTGACCCTTAAGAATACAGCGAAAAATACCAACTCTTCTTCTAGCGGCGGTGGCTCAATGGGAGTATTTGGACTGTTGGCACTGATTGGTTTAAGTGTGTATCGTCAGCGTCGGTTGAGCAAGTAAGACAATAAAAAAAAGCCTCGATAAGAGGCTTTTTTTTATGACTTAACTCATGCAATTGATTTGATTTTCACAACACTGTTGTTTTTGATTAGTGAACGACAGCGATAGGTTGTAAGTATTTATTGATATATTCATCGCGAATAGCAGGTCGTTCATCAGGACTAGCTTTTTGCATACGTGTCGCGAGTTCTTTACGTTCTAAAGTACTCATTTTTTGCCACGTTTCGCGCATACGCTGCTTTTCACTGTCTGGAAGTTGGGTGAACCAATCCATGCGCTGTTGCAAGCTGACACGTTGATCTGCAGGAATCTCTTTGAGTGCCTGGTACTTTTTAATTAAAGCCTGTTGTTCTGCTTCAGATAGCGAATCCCAAGTTTCATTGACTTGGGTATCTGCATCTTTTGAAAATATCCAAAAGCGATCAAAGCCAGCAAAACTGGTTTGCAAAAAACTAAAAGCACAGAATGCAATTGCTAATTTTTTAGCTGCCATGTGGAACTTTGTCCTCACCCAGAACCATCAACATTTCAAGATCTTCCACCATTTGAGGGGAGAGCTTAGGGGTTGAAATCACCTGATTTTGTGGTTTGTCATCCAGTACAGTCGCATTTGGTAAAATGACAAAACCTGCAATTGCTGCTGCAAGTGCAAAGCCAGACATTTTCCAGAAACCATAACGTGAAGTTTCGCGCTGATGAATATCTTCAAGCACGTTATTCATGACAGTTGCTTTGTCTTTATGGTGCTGTGCGAGTCCATCAAGTTTGGAAGTTACTTGCTTTAAGAAATCATCTTGTTTCATTCGGATGATCCTCCCATATGTGGATTCAAATGTGCCAAAGCGGTACGTAAACCTTGAATGGCACGGTGGTAATGTGTTTTCACACTGCCTTCGGAACAATTCATAATTTCTGCAGTTGTATGCGTATCAAAGCCTTCCCAAGCTCGCAACATAAATGCTTGTTGCTGGCGGACTGGAAGTTCTGCGATAGCATCTTGTATTTCTTCTGCAGTGACAGCCTGATCCAGAAAGTCGAAAGGGTTTGGTGTAGATTCATCTACCACATCCTGTATCTCGACATCGTCGTCATCTAGGCTGACTTTTCTAAATAAGGAAAACGGCTGCGAACGACGTGCTTCTTTTCGACGCCAGTCTTGCAGCTTGTTATTTAAAATGGTGTAAAACAGGGGATACCATTCCTCTGTGGACTTTTCAGCATAAGCTTTATGTAAGGAAATAAAGGCTTCTTGCACCAAGTCCATGGCAATGCCATGTTGACCGTGCGTTGCACTTTCCATCATTACTAAAGCACGCCCCGTCACTTCATTCATGAAGTTTTTCAGGCGAGACTCAGCCGTGCTTTTTAAAACACTGCTGTCTTGCGTCTCGGACTTTTTGGGTGCTAAATCCATAGAGATGGAAAATCCTGTCATTGGATACCCACCATTATTTCCATATTCATATACAAATAACGATGGAAATAATGGTTAGGTTGACAAAAAGAATTATTATTTTTTCTAGTGTAGTCTATTTTTTTCAGGCTTAAGCGCTAAATACAATAAAATAACGATTTTACTGACGCTGACGTACCATTTCAAAAAAACAGATCGAGCCAGCAATGGCTACGTTTAACGATTCTTGACCACCCGGTTGAGGAATCGCAACGGCTTCTGCATGTTGTAATGCATACTCAGAAACACCTTGACCCTCATTGCCTAAAATCCACACACATTGTTTGCGCAAATTTTTGC
This sequence comes from Acinetobacter sp. YH12049, assembly GCF_013419875.1. Classification (NCBI taxonomy): domain Bacteria; kingdom Pseudomonadati; phylum Pseudomonadota; class Gammaproteobacteria; order Moraxellales; family Moraxellaceae; genus Acinetobacter; species Acinetobacter sp. YH12049. Next base: position 66,276 of record NZ_VOZH01000006.1, read on the forward strand.
TATATAGGTTTTCAGACTGATGTGAGCTTGTTGCATACACTGGAATTTTGAATTTCGTCAAAATATCTTCAAGGGCAATATTTTCAAAGGTATTTAATGAAAAATGTGCGCCCATACCTGCGCGTAATACACGCGGTGACCAGAGCGATGCAGAGCCTTTGGTACAAACAACTTGCTCAATACCTGCAGCGGCAGCAGAACGGAGTAGGGTGCCAACATTACCTGGGTCTTGAATGTTGTCTAAAATTAAGGTGTCTTCACTGAAGTTAAGTGCTTCACTTGAACTTGGTAAATCCACAATTGCTAAACAAGCAATAGATGTTCCAAGTGTACTGATATCTTTGTATAAAGATTCACTTAGAATGAACACCGCACCTTGATATTGTTCCGCAATGCGGTCGAAGTCGGCATGATTAATTGCTTGTTCAGTGGTGAAAATCGATTTGATTGGACGTTTTGAGTCTAACCATGACAACACCAAGTGTGTGCCTTCCAAAACAGTTTGACCTTGTTTTTTACGGTAGGCATTTTGTTCGATTAAGCCACGGAGGTGTTTAATTTTAGGGTTGTCTTTTGATTCGAGATAAATCAGAGCCATGAGGGAGATATCCACGAAAGTCAGCAAAAATACTGACTTTCGTTATAAGAAATTAATTATGGTATGACGTAACTAGGTCAACTTCGTTTTTAGAACCAATAATCACAGGAACACGTTGATGAAGTTCTGTTGGTTGGATGTCTAGAATGCGGACACGGCCTGTTGTAGAAGCACCGCCAGCTTGTTCCATCAACATACTCATTGGGTTTGCTTCGTACATTAAACGTAGACGGCCTGCTTTTTTCGGATCTTTGAAGTCGTATGGATACATGAAGATACCGCTACGGCAAAGAATACGATGAATATCACCCACCATGCATGCAACCCAACGCATATTGAAGTCTTTTTCACGCGGGCCAGTTTTACCTGCAAGAAGTTCGTCGATATAACGTTTTACAGGTTCTTCCCAGTGACGCTGGTTCGATGCATTAATTGCATATTCTTTAGTATCTGCTGCAACCGCAATCGCATCTTTAGTTAATAAGAATTCTTTGCTTTCTGGATCAAAAGTAAAAAAGACTACGCCAGCACCGACAGTTAGAGCCATCATTGTTGATGGGCCATACAATACATAACCTGCAGCCGCTTGGTTAACACCCGCTTGCATGAAATCTTCAGCTTGTGTTACGGCATTTTTTGCAGGAAGAATTGAGAAAATTGTGCCAACACACATATTGATATCAATGTTGCTTGAACCATCTAATGGGTCAAATAAGACAAGATAATCGCCATTTTCTTGAGCTGGTGTGAATTCATCTAATTCTTCAGATGCCAAACCACCGACATGTGGATGAACTTTTAATGCATCGATGAGGTAATCATTTGAAATGACATCAAGTTTCTTTTGTTCTTCACCTTGAACGTTTTCGTGTTGCGCGCTACCCAATACACCAGCCAAAGCACCTTTTTGTAAAAGAAGGTCGATGTCTTTGCATGTATTACCAATTGTTTCAATAACTTGTGCTAATGCAGGAGTAAGATTACCACTTTGTTGTTGTAGAAATTGGGAAAGGGTGAGATTTGACATAACCGGAAAACTCCAAATATTAATTTATCAAAAATGATAAAATGTGATTGTGCAACATTTTAGATGAGAACGAAGGAAAAGAAAAATTAAACTAGACTATTTGTCGTGATTTTACCCTTGCAAGTCCTGAATAACATGCTATGTTGAATCTAATGTATAAATCGAAAGACAGGGAGCACAACAATGACCACACAAAAATTTGATGCGACTCCGACTGCAACTGAGGGATTGAATTTAGACGATATTTCTGCGGATACCGTAAAAGCTGCATGGAGCAGTTACGAAGCAAAAGCAGAGTATAAAAAGTTCAATAAACATGACCTCATTGAGTCGATGCAAACAGAAAAAGAAAATGCTGAACATCCAGAAGCAGAAGCGTAATGATTTGGATTGTTAAGCTAATTTTCTAGTTGGTAAAGCTAAGGATCTCGTTTTTAAAGTCGTTCACTTGCATTTTCATTGGATATTTTCTTAAAGTTCTAAAGCCGCTAACTGAATTTATCCTGAGTTAAAGGGCTAAATTGAGTTAAAGCACAGAACGTTGCAACAGAACGATGCAAATGAAACGATATAAATTAAATGATACCGGTTAAATAAAAAAGCACTCATTAATGAGTGCTTTTTTTTAGCTCAGACTTTTTCAAGTCTTATTTAAGTAGCGGAGGAACAGCTTCGTAGTTAATTTCTACGCGGCGGTTTTCTTTCCATGCATTTTCATCATGACCCGCATTGATTGGCATTTCTTTACCATAGCTGACTGCTTCAAGCTGGTTAGGGCTTACACCTGTTGTAATCAGGAAGCTTTCAACAGCTTTGGCACGACGTTCACCAAGTGCCATGTTATATTCACGAGTACCACGTTCATCGGTGTGACCTGTTAAAGCCACGCGTGAGTTTGCATTAGCAACTAGGAACTGAGCGTGAGCTTGAAGGGTTTGTAAGTCTTCATTGCTAAGCTCTGTACTGTCGTAGTCAAAGTGTACAACGCGCTTCGCTAAAAATGCTTTATTCGCTTCAGTTACACCTTTCGATGATGCACCCGCAAGGTTTTGTGCATTGAGTGCTGCATCTTCACTTAAACCTGAAGTGTTTACAGTGGTTGAGCCATTTGGGTTTTGTCCTGCTTGTACATCTGCTGCAGGTTTACGGCTGGCACAACCAGTCATTACTAATGCTGTAGCTAAAACAGGTATTGCAATCAGTTTCATCGCGTTCATATTGATCTCCATGACGGTTATTTATGATGTTTCATTAAAAAGTTATTGTTGAATAAATCATGCAGTGTTTATTTCGGTGCCCAAGCTGGCTCACGAACTTCACCTTGTTCACTTGGTAAGTTCATGCGGAAACGGCCATCTAAAGACATGATCGAGAGCAAACCACGGTTTGCTTCACGGGTTGCATACACCACCATTTGACCATTTGGTGAGAAGCTTGGGGATTCATCTAAACTTGTTGGTGTTAAAATATTGGTTACACCAGAACCAATGTCTTGAACCGCAACTTTATAGTTACTACCGCTAGGACGATGTACCAAAGCTAATTTTTTACCGTCCGCACTTAAAGTACCACGTGCATTGAAAGCGCCACGGAAAGTCAAACGTTTGACACTTTCAGCACTTAAGTTGTAGGTGTAAATTTGTGGAGAGCCACCACGGTCAGAGGTAAAAATAAATGATTTACCGTCAGGGGCATAACGTGCTTCTGTATCAATCGCTGTGTCATTGGTCATGCGTTTTAATTGGCGAGTCTGTAAATCCATTTGATAGATTTCAGGATTGCCATGCATCGATGCGGTAAATAACATTGATTTGCCATCAGGTGAGAAGCTTGGTGCACCATTCAGGCCACGGAAACTTGCTACTTTTTCACGGTTACCACTTGCTAAATCTTGGATGTAAATCGCAGGGCGTTTGGTTTCAAATGAAACATAGGCTAGCTTTTTCGCATCAGGCGTCCATGCAGGGGACAAGATTGGATCACGTGAAGTCAAAATGGTACGGGGTTGTTCACCATCTGTATCTGCAATTTGTAGGGTATAGCGCTGATCTGGTGTTGCTGCATTACGCAATACATAGGCAATACGGCCGCTGAAGTCACCTGGAATGCCAGTTAAAGCTTGATAGATTGCATCACTGATCATATGCGCTGCTTGACGATAACGTGAAGCAGGTACAGTGAGTAGTTCATTTAACAGGTATTGTTTTTTTTCAACATCATACAGTTGGTAGTGAATTTCATAAGAGCCATCAGCCGTTGTTTTTGATGTGCCTGTCACGACATAGGGTACGCCCGCAGCTTTCCATGCTTCTGCATTAGGTGAATTTATTGTTGCAGTTGCAGGTAAGTTTTTAGAGGCACTGGTAAATTTACCTGAGCGGTTCAAGTCATTTTCAACCACTGGATAAATATTTGAGTCATTACTAAAAGGCACGATCGCAATTTTAGGTGCTTCTTCAGGAGCTTTAGTGATTTCGAGGTGAAGCTGCGCATGCGTTTGAGTCACTAAAACTGGGCTCAAAGCAGTGAATACGGCTAAGCAAAGAAGATGTTTACGCGTCATTTCCATCATTCGCTAATTACTCTAAAAATGTGAGTTATTGTCTGTATTTGGTTGTGTCACATAATGGCATGATTTTGGGATATTAAAAGCATGAAAATATGACTGAACTGTTATAACACTGTGAAAAATGCAGAGATTTTATCCGAGTTTCGTCAAGTCTAGCTTAAAAATCATGAACACAACATCACATTTTGGAATGAAAATGATAATTCTTTAGTTATAAGATTCTATTTTTGAATCAAGTGTTTAGAAAATTTTAGTAATACTTGATGTTGCTGAGTCCCACATACACGGCGTTATATAGAACGAAGACAAGAATGGATCAATTAGTCGGGGCTAGAGCTTTATAAAAGCTCAAGTATTGAAACACACAGGTACAATCGATTGAGTATTCATTTTAGGAAAGGGGGGAACTGGGGGGATGGATGTAGAAGCTTAAAAATAAACATCATACCAGCGATGAAACTTGATCTATTGAAGATAAGAAAAAATGGGTATGGGGTGATTCATTACTTAACCACAAAAAAATCCCCGCAAGCAATGCACGGATTTATCAAACTTAATTTGAAGATCTAAATGTAGAGGTAAAACTTTGTGCTTCACGTCTAGCATCTGGGTCGCTAGGCATCGGATATGGTGCAGCAGCACGAACTGCAGCCTCAATACTGGCTTTCATATCAGGATCACTGGAGCTTACGATGACTGCTTGGACAGCACCTGTTTTAGATAAAATCACGCGAGCAATGGCCGTTTTACCGCTAGAGCCAGGTGGTGTATCCCAAGCACGTTTGATTTTATGTTCAAAATCACGTTTAGCTGTTGAAGCGATTTTCTTGGCTTCCGCTTTTTTCTTTGCATCTTCTTCATTTAGAGCATGTGAAATGGGTTTAAGAGGCTTTTTTACGTCCTGTACTGATTTCTCAGGTTGAGTTGTTTTAGCATGATCCATCAGCAAAGCATTAAATTGTTCAGGTGGAATATGGTCAGGCATGGTCGAAGAGGGGATATAAATTGACCGACTTTTAGCAAATGTCTGGGTGCTTATAAATAAGAGTGTCGAAACTAAAAATAATGTTGGGGCTGTACTAGATTAGCACTATGTTAATCGATGAAAATGAAGCTAACTAACTGTAAATTAAATAAGAAAACTCAATTAAAACTACTAGAGTTTTTCGTGCTAGGAGTGACTGCAAGAGCTGCTGCTGATTTATTAAAAATTCATCATAATTCAGCAGCACTTTTCTTTACTAAGATTCGTAAAATTATTTCTTATCATTTAGAAGTTGAAGCCTTTGAAATATTCGATGGTGAGATTGAATTAGATGAAAGCTATTTCGGCGGAACCCGTAAAGGGAAACGAGGACGTGGAGCTGCTGACAAAGTTATCGTATTTGGTCTATTGAAGCGAAATGGTAAAGTTTATACTGTTGTTGTTCCTGATACTAAGTCTGGTACTTTAATGCCTGTAATTTCTAAGAAAATCACACCAGATAGCATTGTTTATACAGATCAATGGGTAGCTACAATGCTTTGGATGTTGCAGGTTTTTGCCACCATAGAGTTAACCATTCAACTCATTTCGCAAATGGGAAAAATCATATCAATGGAATTGAGAATTTTTTGGAATCAAGCGAAAAGAATATTGAGAAAATATAATGGTATTCCTAAAGAATCTTTTCCCTTGTTTCTAAAGGAATGTGAGTTTAGATTTAATTATGGCAGTCCAAGTCAACAGTTAAAAACTTTGCGAGTTTGGACTGGAATTTAAATCTTATCTAGTACAGCCCCAATGATTTTTAATTCTATTCGACGGAGTCTTACATCTAGGGGGTGAATAAAGGGATTAGCCTTCGGCTGGAGGTACTTTTGTTTTGGCAAAAGTACCCAAAACCATTGTCATCCGCAAAACTCATTCACTAGCGTCAAATTATTCAAAGTATCGCAAAAACATTTTTGATTAAAAGTAGTCCTGTCTCAAACACTTGCGGATGACGTTACCGCGTATCATATACTTTTATTTAAATCAAATTACGCTTCTGGTGTTACTGCGTAACATCAGTAAGTAAATAAAAAAATCCCCGCAACGAATGCAGGGATTTAAAAATTAACGTGATGACTTGAAGGTGGACGTAAAACTTTGAGCTTCACGTTTTGCATCTGGGTCACTCGGCATAGGATATGGTGCAGCAGCACGAACTGCAGCCTCAATACTGGCTTTCATATCAGGATCACTAGAGTTCACAATCACTGACCGAACTGAACCACTTTCCGTAAGGGTAACGCGAGCAGTCGCCGTTTTACCCGCAGAGTCTGAAGGTGTATCCCACGCACGCTTAATCCTATTTTCAAAATCACGTTTTGCTGTTGAAGCAATTTTCTTCGCTTCAGCTTTTTTCTGTGCAGCTTCTTCAGCTGCTTTTTTTGCAGATGAAGCTTTGGCTTCTTCGGCTGCACGTTCGCGTGCTTCGGCATCGGCTTTTGCCTTTGCATCAGCCTTAGCTTTGGCATCAGCATCTGCTTTACGTTTTGCAGCTTCCGCATTGACTTTAGCTTTTGCATCAGCATCTGCTTTACGTTTTGCAGCTTCTGCATTGGCCTTAGCTTTGGCATCAGCATCTGCTTTACGTTTTGCAGCTTCTGCATTGGCCTTGGCTTTCGCATCAGCATCTGCTTTACGTTTTGCAGCTTCCGCATTGGCTTTAGCTTTCGCGTCTGCATCTGCTTTACGTTTTGCAGCATCCGCATTGGCCTTGGCTTTTGCATCTGCATTGGCTTTTGCCGTTGCTGCAGCTTTGGCTTTGTCAGCTTCTGCTTTTCTTAAAGCATCGGCACGGATTTTTTCAGCCTTGGCTTTGGCATCAGCATCTGCTTTACGTTTTGCTGCTTCAGCATTGGCTTTCGCCGTAGCATCTGCTTTTGCCTTAGCCGCATCCGCTTTAGCTTCTTGTTGTGCTTTTAGTTTTGCAGCTTCAGCCGCTTTAGCTTGTTCTTGAGCACGCTTTGCATTGTCCGCAGCTTTTTGTTCAGCAAGCTGCTGTGCTTTTGCCGCAGCGAGTGCCTGTTGAGCAGCAACCTGTGGATCTGCCTTAGGTGGTTCTGCTGGTTTAGGTGGTGCAGCCGTTGGAATCTCGGGTGCTGGTTCAACGCTAGGTTCTGCTGTTTGCGTGATTTGTTCAGCTACATTTTCATGCGCGGTTTCATCAAACTCTGTGACTTCACGAGTTACAGGTTTCAAATCTTCCGGTTTTACCAAAACAGTGGTTATTTTTTTAGGGGGCTCAGGTGGTTTACTCATGCCAAGATAAAGTAAGCCAACCACAGCGACGATATGAACACCTAGTGTGAAACCAATCGCAACGGCTTTTTGTTTAAAAGGCGGCTTGTTGAAATCTTTCATAAATTATTTTAATGGCTCAGTCAGTAAACCTACTTGTGTTAAACCTGCATCTTGAAGGGCAGACATGAGTTTCATGACTTCACCATAAGGACGAGATTCACTGCCGTTAATCAGGACACTCATTTGCTTTTTCTGTTCGTTCGCTTCATTTTGTGAAGCAGTTAAAACAGATTTTAGTTCATCAAGTGTGAGTACATCATTCTGATGATTTTTATCTTCGAGTTTGATCGTTCCATCCGCCTCAAGTGTAACAATCGCAGGGCGATCTTCCGCTTGCATAGGCGTGCCATTTGCCTGTGGTAAATCGACTTTGACACCTGTGGTGATCATAGGTGCCGTGACCATGAAAATCACCAAAAGAACTAACATGACATCAATATAAGGTACGACGTTCATGTCACTTTTAAATGGTTTTTTGATGCGCTCAAAGCGTCCAGAACGTTGAATAGCCATTAGTCATTGTCCTGAGTTGAACCTACAGACTGGCGTTGTAATAACGCAACCATTTCTTCGGCAAAAAGCGCACGATCATTATAAACGGCTTCACCTTTGGCTGTGAAATGGTTAAATGCAAGTACAGCAGGAATTGCCGCAAAAAGACCAATGGCCGTTGCAATCAATGCTTCTGCAATACCCGGAGCAACCGTAGCAAGGGTGACTTGGTCAATATCTGCCAAACCAATAAAAGCGTTCATAATGCCCCAAACGGTACCGAATAAACCAACATAGGGTGCAACCGATCCAATACTCGCAAGCGCGCCTAAACCATTTTCTAAATGTCCTTGGTCACGGCTTAAACCCACACGAAGAATACGTTCTGTACCTTCAATGGATTGTTCTGCGCTGGCATTACGCTTTTTAAGTTTGAAAAACTCGCCTAAACCTTGATAGAAAACATCTTCAAGGCCAACACGTTTCGAGTTGAGCTGAGCATTGTTGTATAAAGTGTTGAGTTCGGCGCCAGACCAAAAGATTTTTTGGAAATGTTCATCATCGGCCTGCGCTTTTTTATAACTCATGTGTAACTTGGCAATCAGATACCAACTGAATAACGAAGCTAAGAGCAGCAGGAGCATTACCAGTTGTACGACAGGACTTGCTTGTAAGATGAGGTCTGAAACTTTAAGTGTTGATTCTAGTTGAGTTGCCATAGTTACTACATGTGCCAAATAATTTTTTTAATCTTGTTCCAATTCTTTCAGAATCAGTTCACGTATTTCATCAGGAAGGCGACGGGGTTTCATCTCTGCACTGATACATGCCAATTCTACCTCACCTGATGCCAGCATAATATCACCACGATAAATATTTTGTTGCAACACAAATGACGTAGCCTTACACGAAACTACACTTGCTGTAACAGTAATCAGGTCATCCATTAATATAGGGCGTGAATATTTCACATTAATTTTATGAACGACAAAGTTGTAATCTTTTTGATGCCAATAATGGTCTACACCTGAAGCGCGTAGCCATTCTGTGCGGGTACGCTCCATAAAGCGAATATGATTTGCGTGGTAAACAATGCCACCTGCATCTGTATCTTCAATATATACACGAATGTTGAATTCGAATTTATTCGCCATGAGAGTGTTCCGTCTTTATAAAATCTGAAAAATATTGTTCTGCACTTCAGCATAGAATTAGAGCATTTAAAAATGGCGATAATTCAATGATTCGTCAAGTGCTTCAATGACGGGCAGTTTAGCACCGTGAGTCATCAGTCCAATGGCACAAGGTTTCAACTCACGTAAATCTTTAACTTTCGTAGATGTCATTACTGATTAAAAAAGAGACTGCTTTTAATTTGTTTGTTCATCTAATTTAAATTTTGCATCGACAAAATCTTGTAGATGAGCTGCTAAATATCCCGCAATATGAAAGTGAGTTTCTTCCATTTTCTTTTTCTGTTGCTTTGGGAGTAATGCTTTTAAAGATTCATACATATACGTTAAGCAGCAAAAGCCAAGGCCAATAACTAACATGAGTAAAAGTTTATTAGGTAGATCTATCCAGAAAAACACATAAACGAGTATGACTAAAGCAAAGAATGAGAAGCTGAAATACAATGTATTAATTTTTGCTGGCTTAAAGTTTTCCTTGACCAAAGCTTGTACGTCGTCGTGATAGTACATCCCAATAAAAATGAGGGCAGAAGTATAGTTGAAGCTCAGGTTTTTTATACGATATGTAGAAGGCGATTGTTTAATAGTTAAGATATTATCTTCACTTACTTCTATGGTTTCTTTGCTAAGAATGTTTTCACATTCGACAGTGATAAAATAATTGTATTCGGTGTGGAATAAGCTTTCAAAATCACTCATTTGTTTTGAGCTAAATGAACTGATAGGTTGTTCTCTGGGAATGTGTTCAATGGCACTGTCTAATGGTAGGTTTTGAATGTAGTCGCTATTAATTTTGTTAATTATTCTATTCTCAAGATTTATCATTTTAGTCTATTGTTTGTAGTGGCTTGAATTTATTTTAAAAATTTAAATAAACATGCAGGGAGCATTTAACTCCCTGAAGTCGTTCAGTGAATTATCGTTTACTTATCTTTCGGCTCTGGTGGTGTCATCCCAAACTGTAAATACGCCATATTGGTGGCAATACGTCCACGTGCAGTACGCATGACATAGCCTTGCTGAATGAGGTAAGGCTCGATCACATCTTCTAGCGTCCCTGAGTCTTCTGCCATAGCAGCAGCTAAAGCTTCTACGCCTGCAGGGCCACCATCAAAACGCTCTAGTAGCATTGATAAATAACGGCGGTCTAGCGTATCTAAACCATCTTTATCGACATTCAGCATGTCCAAAGCACGTTGAGCCATCTCTTGGGTTACTTCACCCGTACCTTTAACTTGCGCATAATCACGGACTCGGCGTAATAAACGGTTTGCAATACGAGGTGTCCCACGAGCACGGCGTGCAACTTCCTGTGCGCCTTCGGCAGTCATGGGTACATCCATCAAGTTTGCAGATCGAGTCACAATATGCGTTAAGTCTTTGACAGAATAAAACTCTAAGCGTTGTACGATACCAAAACGGTCACGTAAAGGAGAGGTCAGTAGGCCTGCACGAGTCGTCGCTGCAACAAGAGTGAAGGGTGGTAAATCCAGTTTGATCGAACGGGCAGCAGGGCCTTCACCAATCATGATGTCGAGTTGGTAATCCTCCATCGCTGGATAGAGAATTTCCTCGATGACCGGTGAAAGACGATGGATCTCATCAATAAATAAAACATCACCTTCTTCGAGGTTGGTTAGCATCGCAGCCAAATCGCCTGCACGCTCAAGGACTGGGCCTGATGTCGATTTTAAGTTGCCGCCCATTTCACGCGCAATAATATTGGCTAGTGTGGTTTTTCCTAAACCCGGTGGGCCAAAAATTAAGGTGTGATCGAGTGCTTCTTCACGGCCACGCGCAGCACCGATAAAGATTTCCATTTGTTCACGGACGACAGGTTGCCCGATGTAGTCATCAAGGGAAGTTGGGCGAATGGCGCGGTCGAAGTGGTCTTCGGGTTTTTCTGAACCACTGATAAGACGGTCTTGCATAATTATTTAACTAATCTCTATATCGTTGTGGAAGAATCACAGCCTCAAAAAGCGATTGAACTTTAAATGCCATTGTATAGGCGATTCTCACTTTTGACTGGGCAAAAGTGACAAAACCCATTTGTTAAACTGATGCTACGTCCTTGTAGCACAGTTTAACGGCGACATCCTTGTCGCCTGCGTGATTCACATACTGTCTATAACCCTAAAAGGCAAAGGATGCAGTGCTCATTAGAAACTAAAAATTATTTATTCATCGACTTTAATGCAGCACGGATAATGTCGCTGGCTTCAGTAAAATCACCTTTGGCAGCATTCACTAATTTTTGTGCTTCTAGTGGTTTGTAGCCCAGTGATTGCAATGCCGCTTCAGCTTCAGCAACGGCAGAGTTGCCCGTAAATTGAATTTGTTCAACAGTTGAATTCGTTGGTGCCGTACCTGAAGCCATGGCTTTAAAGCGATCACGTAACTCAATCATGAGGCGTTCAGCGGTTTTTTTACCTACACCCGGAACTTTGACTAAAGTGTTTACATCTTCATGTTCAACTGTATGAATCAGCATTTCAACACTTAACGTTGAAAGAATGCCAAGCGCCATTTTTGGCCCAACACCATTTACTTTAAGTAAAGTGCGGAAAATTAATTTTTCTTGTGGGTTACTAAAACCATAAAGCAGTTGTGCATCTTCACGTACGGCAAGGTGTGTCCACAGGGTAATTTTTTGACCTTTTTGTAGTTGGCAAAATGTAGAAAGTGGGGTGTCAATTTCATAGCCCACACCATTTACATTGAGTAATACTGTTGGTGCTTCCAATGCCAGCACTTCGCCAATTAAACATCCGATCATGTCATTTATTCACTTTATTTAAGTTCAGACTATATTTAAGTTCACTGTGGGTATTTCCCACATGTCCAATTTGTTGTGAGATTAGCGTGAAGGATAGTGAATTGCTAGCCTTCGATATTTTAATGGTTTAAAAGAAACCAACTTTATTGCCTTGAAGTTCCTGTGCAAGGTTATAAGCCTGATGGTCTGAAAATTTAGAGATAATATCCAATACTTGCATGATGTTTTCATAATGCAACGGCCCAAAATGTGCCCCCGAACGGTGAAGAATGGACATCAGTCGTTGTTCTTTAAAACTCAAAGTTTTATTTGGCGTAGTTAGAGGAATAAAGGCATCTAAAATATTTTGTAGACTTTGATGCGCAATAATCTCTAAGCCGGCTTTTTGTGGATGTTCAAAAATTTTATCGCGGGCTAATTCTTTTGCTCGGTTAATTCCACGCTCAATATCTTCACTGCAATATTGCAATAAACTGCCTTTAAGTTGACCTGACAAAATTTCATGATGATGGCGGGCGAAGGCTGTCGTGACTTCTTCGACTAGACGTTTCATCACTCGACCACGTAATGCGGCAATTTTTTGTTGCCAAGTGGTATCAGTCATCGCCAATTCGGCAGGTATGCCATAGTCACCGACCAGATCAAGGAAAATTGGCTCAACTTCGTTATAGTTCAACATGTTGAGGATAATGCCATCTTCAAGGTCAATTAAGGCATAACAAATGTCATCTGCGGCTTCAAGCAAATAGGTCAACGGATGACGACAGTAGTGATATTCGCCCAGTTGAATTAAACCGAGTTGTTCTGCAATTTGCTGCAAGATTTCTTTTTCTGCTTGATAACAACCAAACTTTGCTCGTTGGCTCGCAGGTTTATTGCCTTGCGATGCAATGGTTTTTGAAAGCCAGGGGTATTTTAAATATGCACCTAAAGTTGCATAGGTTAAACGCATACCCCCATCATTCGGGTGATAGTCAATTTTCGTCAGTAGGCGTAAACCTTGGGCATTGCCTTCAAACTGTCTCACATCGGCTTCTTCTTCAGGGCTTAAGTCCTGTAAAAAGTTGGTGTGTGATGCATCATCAAACCATTCTCGAATAGCATATTCACCTGCATGGCCAAAAGGTGGATTACCAATATCGTGTGCCAAGCACGCAGCTTGAATAATTGCACCGACATCGGCAGGTGAAATCCACATCGGGAGTTCATCTTTAATTTTTTCAGCCGCGAGCATCCCCAATGAACGTCCAATACAAGACACTTCTAAAGAGTGAGTCAGGCGAGTATGAATGCCATCATGTTGGGTGAGGGGATGGACTTGGGTCTTGCGGTTTAATTGTCGGAAGCTTTGCGAAAAAATAATGCGGTCGTAGTCTTTGTGGAAGGGGCTACGTGCCTGTTCAGAACTATGTTTATTACTACCAATACGAACTGTAGAAAGCAGTTCAAGCCAACGCATTTGAGTCATTTATCATTATTCAATTATTACTTGAATTGAATAATGCCAAACTTAGCAGAAAAGCACTAGTGTGGGGCGACACAACTTGTCTTAAAAGATGTATGAGTGATTTGCCTTAATGAAATGCAAAACAAAACAGAAATTTAAAAATGGGCTGTTAGTATAGATGGGCAAATTTTACCTTTTATCCCATTTTTTAATTTTCAATGAGAATAATTTAAATGTATAGAAAGCAATTTCTTCCTACTTTGACTGCACTAAGTTTGGGCGTGACATTTTTTTGTCAGGTTGTACAAGTTTCAATACAGAAAAAAATATAACGAAAGTGCAGCCAAACCAAAATGTTGCTGCATCAGAAAATAGCATGATGCATCATTTAGAAACATTTGAAGAAATTGCGGAACAAAATGGTGGCAATCGTGCAGTAGGTACAGCAGGTGGATTGGCTTCTGCACAATATATTCTTGAACAAGCCAAGAAAGCAGGCTTGCACGCGCAAATGTTGCCATTTGAAAATCGAGAAAAGACCGTTGGGCAAAATATTGTGATTGAGATTGAAGGGCAATTCAAAGATACCGCTGTGATTGTCGGCGCGCACTATGATTCGGTGAAAATGGGGCCTGGGATTAATGATAATGCTTCAGGCGTTGCAGTATTGTTAGCATTATTACAAGACTATGCGAAGCAAAAGGTAAAACCTAAACACACACTATATCTTGCCTTTTGGGATTCGGAAGAGGTTGGTATTGCAGGTTCACAAGCTTTTGTGAAATCACTCAGTGAGAAACAGCTTCAAGGCATTCAAGCCTATATCAATGTTGATATGGTGGGAACAAAGAATCCGAATATCATGATTGCCGATGGTGACCATTCATCAATTGCAGAAATGGCGGCACAGTTTAAAGCCAATGGACTTATACAAAGTGATTATCAGCCAATCTTAGACAGCATGAGTCAATTACCTAAGCACCCGCAGGATGCTGCATTAGAACAAAGTATGCGTCAATATTTTAAAACCAATAATATGCAGATTAAAGATGATGTAACGACTTTAACAGCAAGCGATACTTTGCCATTTTTAGGGAAAGTTCCCGTTACTTCACTAATTTTATTTAATGAGCAAATGAAAGGTGATGAACTCGAATTTGCACCGTGCTATCACAAGGCTTGCGATACGATTGATGGTGTAGATGTAAACTCACTGAACTTAGCCCTCAATGTAATTCAACATCTATTGTCAGATTTGAATAAATAAAATGTTTCAATTTCAAATGTGAAATGATTTTAGTCTTTTATGAATTTCAGGTTTAAATCTCACACATTTAGACCTGAAAATCATTTTCAAATATGGTTTTAAAGCTTGATTAAAAAGTGAGTTGTTGTTGAAAAATAAAACATTTTTATAGTTTGAATATTATTCTTAGGATGAAATGAAAAAATCAGATAATTTTGTGTTAATCTGTGCGACTAAATTCAATTTTATTATTTAAAAATAAAAGCATTATTGCCTAAACTTCCCGATATAAGCACTACAATTTCACTTTCACATCTAGCTGATTTAACTAATACACAGTAGAATATGCGCTCTCTCAAGTCACATTGTGGCATGGTCTTTTCGATCATCCCGTGGAGCCAAAATCAGCATGTTTATCGTTGCCGGTGCACCTGCACATTCTTCATTTAAGAAAACTCAACTATTATCACGTTTAACGTCAATTAGTTCTGTTCAATCAATTGAAAGTCAATGGGTTTACCTTTTTGACCAAGCGCTCAACGAGCAACAACAGCAATCCGCTTTACAGCTTCTCAACGATGGTCAATCTTTTGAATTGCACCAAGCAGCAAGTGACGAAGTCCAAATTTTAGTGACGCCACGTGTTGGAACCATCTCTCCGTGGTCGTCTAAGGCAACAGACATTTTTGCCAACTGTAATACACCGGTTCATCGCCTTGAACGCGGTGTTTTGTTTACTTTGAAGGGTGTGAATGCTGTTTCTGATGAAGTAAAACTAGCATTACATGATCGCATGACTGAAAGCGTTTTCAATGCTATTGAAGATGCTGCGGCACTTTTCTCTGAAACTGAACCAAAGCCTTTAAACTCAATTGATATTTTGGGTCAAGGTAAAGAAGCGTTGGTGAAAGCTAACTCTGAATTTGGTTTTGCGCTTTCTGATGAAGAAATCGATTATTTAACCGATGCATTCACAAAAATGGGTCGCAACCCGCATGACATCGAATTGATGATGTTTGCTCAAGCAAACTCTGAACACTGCCGTCATAAAATCTTTGGTTCAGAATGGACAATTGATGGTGAAGTTCAACCATTGTCATTGTTCCAAATGATTAAAAACACCTATAAAGAATCACCTACAGATGTATTGTCGGCATATAAAGACAACGCTTCTGTAATTGTGGGTTTTGACACACAGCGTTTTTATCCAAAACTAGATGCTGAAACAGGTCACCACGTTTATAAATACAAGAGTCAAGCCGCTCACATCTTGATGAAAGTGGAAACACATAACCATCCGACAGCGATTGCACCATTTGCTGGTGCAGCAACAGGTTCGGGCGGTGAAATCCGTGACGAAGGCGCAACAGGTCGTGGTGGTAAGCCAAAAGCAGGTTTAACAGGTTTCACTGTTTCTAACTTGAACATTCCGGGTTTTGAACAGCCATGGGAAGAAAACTACGGCAAACCATCTCGTATGGCATCTCCACTTCAAATTATGATTGAAGGCCCATTGGGTGGTGCAGCGTTTAACAATGAATTTGGTCGTCCTGCGTTAAATGGTTACTTCCGTACATTTGAACAAAATGTCAATGGTGATGTAAAAGGCTTCCATAAGCCAATTATGATTGCCGGTGGTTACGGTAACATCCGTCCTGACCATGTAGAAAAAGATGCGATTCAACCAGGCGATTTACTGATCGTACTAGGTGGTCCTGCAATGCTGATTGGTTTAGGCGGCGGTGCTGCGTCTTCTGTAGACAGCGGTAAGTTAGGTGAAAACCTAGATTTCGCATCTGTACAGCGTGAAAACCCAGAAATGGAACGCCGTTGCCAAGAAGTGATTGATGCATGCTGGCGCATGGAAGATCATAACCCAATCGTGTCTGTACATGACGTGGGTGCGGGCGGTATTTCAAATGCAATGCCTGAACTTGTGAACGATCATGAGTTAGGTGCAATCCTTGATCTTCGTAAAATTCCATCACTGGAAAAAGGCATGTCTCCGATGGAGATTTGGTCGAACGAAGCACAAGAGCGTTATGTATTGGCAATTCGTCCAAGCTCTTTAGAATTGTTTGAATCACTGTGTGCACGTGAACGCTGCCCATTCGCCGTACTTGGTGAAGCAACTGAAGCACGTCAATTGACAGTAAACGATCCATTGTTTGAAAACAAAGCTGTGGATATGCCTATGCAAGTGATGCTTGGTGGTACACCGCGTATGAGCCGTTCATATGAAACCATTGAACGTAAAGGCGATGATTTCACTGCTGAAACTGTCACAGATTTGAAAGATGCGATTTACCGCGTTCTTAAAAATCCAACAGTTGCATCTAAATCGTTCTTGATCACCATTGGTGACCGTTCGATTACAGGTATGGTTGCACGAGATCAGTTCGTCGGTAAGTGGCAAGTGCCTGTAGCGGATGCTGCGGTAACAACAACTAGCCTTGTCGGTTATACAGGTGAAGCAATGGCAATGGGTGAGCGTCCACCAGTTGCGTTGTTGAATCCTGCTGCTTCTGCACGTTTATCTGTAGCAGAATCGATTTCAAACATTATGTCTGCAAAAATCGACCAGATCAGTGACATTAAATTGTCTGCAAACTGGATGGCTGCTGCAGGTCAACAAGGTGAAGATCAAGCGCTATTCGAAGGTGTTAAAGCCATCGGTATGGAAATGTGTCCTGCACTAGGTATCGCAATTCCAGTAGGTAAAGACTCATTGTCTATGCGTACCACTTGGAATGACGAAGGCGAAGACAAATCTGTCACTTCACCAATGTCAGGCGTGATCACAGCATTTGCACCTGTGACGGATGTTCGCAAAACATTGACACCTGAACTTAAAAATATCGAGTCTGTACTGGTACGTATTGATTTGTCTAAAGGTCAATTCCGTCTAGGCGGTTCGATCCTTGCTCAGGTTTATAAAGCAATTGGTTCTGTAACACCTGACGTAGACAGCTTCGATGACTTCAAAGCATTCTTTGCATTGGTTCAAGACTGGAACAACCGTGGTCTAATCAAGGCTTACCATGACATCGGTGATGGTGGTCTATTGGCAACTGTTGCAGAAATGATGTTTGCTTCACGCTTAGGTGCAGCACTTGAAGATCAATCGACTGCAAGCTTGTTTGCAGAAGAAATTGGTGCAGTGCTTCAAATCAGCAAAGCGGATTGGGCTGCATTAGAAGCTGAAGTTGCAGCGTCTTCATTGCGCGATGCAATTGCAGTGGTAGGTACTGTAAACGATACAGATACTTTAACTGTAAATGGTTTGAGCTTAGACCGTGCTGAATTACAGCAAGCATGGACTGAAGTGTCACATCAAATCCAACGTCTGCGTGACAACGTAGAAACTGCGGATCAAGAATATGCGTTAATCGCGGACAAATCACATGCAGGTTTAATTGCAAAACCAACATTTGATTTGAACGAGCCAATCGAAGCACCGTACATCAATGAACGCCGTCCAAACATGGTGATTCTGCGTGAACAAGGTGTAAACGGTCATGTAGAAATGGCTGCTGCATTCGATAAAGTCGGCTTCAACACTGTAGATGTACACATGAGCGACTTGCTTGCTGGCCGTATCAGTCTTGATGACTTTGAAGGTTTAGTCGCGTGTGGCGGTTTCTCTTACGGTGACGTATTGGGCGCAGGCGGCGGTTGGGCTAAATCTGTATTGTTCAATCCTAAACTTCGTGACCAATTTGAGAAATTCTTCAACCGTGATGAAACTTTCTCTCTAGGTATTTGTAACGGCTGTCAAATGCTGTCTCAGCTTGCACCATTAATTCCGGGTGCAGAAGCTTGGCCTCGTTTCCACCGCAATACTTCAGAGATGTTTGAAGCACGTGCTGTCAACGTACGCGTTGAAAAATCGAACTCTGTATTGTTAGAAGGTATGGAAGGTTCGATTCTTCCTATCGCTGTAGCACATGGTGAAGGCCGTGTGGTTGCTAGCGCGGAAAACATTGCAGCACTCAATGCAGGCGATCAAGTGATCTTGCGTTATGTAGATAGTCAAGGCAACCCAACGCAGCATTACCCAATGAACCCGAATGGTTCGCCAGAAGCGATTTCAGGTGTAACGTCTAAAGACGGTCGTGCAACGATTATGATGCCGCACCCTGAACGTAACTTCCGTGCGATTCAGCATTCTTGGAAACCTGAAGATTGGGATCAAGATGGTGCATGGTTACGTATGTTCCGTAATGCACGTAAATTTATTGGTTAATCTTAGATAGATGAATTATAGAAAAGAGCCGCCTTCGGGTGGCTTTTTTTATGGTTAAAATTTACCAAAAGATATATTAATTATTGTGAATGCTTGTTTTTACACATATAATCGCTTTCGATTTTTAACCACCTGCGGGTGGTTTTTTGTTGGTTTTAAATTTTTATTTCTCCCACTGAACTTGGTTTAGATTTTGCTTTTATATTTGTGGAAACATGCTAGTGTGTAATTTTTGCGCAATAACTATGCAAGATTAAAGACTAGCAAGATAAAAGAAAGATGGATAACTAAACGAGTTCAGTATCAACACTCATGATGAGGTGATGACATGATTAAAACAGCGGAATATTCGGCAGTTGATAAGTCTGCGCTGCGTAGAAAGGGCTGGAAGCTTTTTGGTGCAGTCGTGTGTTTGCAGTTGGTGTTTTTAGTTTTGGGTTATGTTTTACAGATGTAATATTTGAACAATTGAAACCGCCGTGAGGCGGTTTTTTATGTAAACTAATGCATAATTAAAAAACTGCAAAAATTAATAATGAGCTTTAAACAATTTGTATTATTAAAAGATATAAAAATATTTTTACTTTTAGGCTTTATGTTTCCGTCAACATTGTTAAGTGGGTGCTTTCCTATTTTAAAAACGAAGCATCCGAAAATTAATATAACTGTTATCAATGATCAAAATGAAAAGTTGGACGATGCAGAAGTATTTTTAAATCTTACAACATGGCAAGGCAAGTCTTTTACTGAATCTACATTAAAAAAAACACAGGACGGAATTGCTACATTTTCTGCAGAGAAAAGTTTGCAATTTATTCATATATTTCCAGCAAAATATAGTTGGTCGATTTGCGTTTATAAAAATGGATATAGTCAAAATAGTTTTGTGCCAAAAAGTTCAAATAATCGAACACAAAATTTAGTATTGTTGTTAGATAAAGCTGAAATAGGTGTAGAAAAAAAACAACATTGTTGGAAAGAAAAATCCTAAAATATTGAATTAATAAAACCACCCGAAGGTGATTTTTTTGATTAAACAGCCAATTGAATCTGTTTTAACACCGCCTTCAACGTATTTTCATAATCAAAAGCAGCATTAGTACTGTCTTGGTATCGCCAAGCGACATAACCATCTGGACGAACTAAGACAGCGCCTGATTCATGAATTTCAGATTTCGCATTCCACGTACCATAAACGTCACGGTATTCACGTGAACCAATTTGAATCACATCTAAATAAGGTAGATTCAACGATTCAGCAGCAGTTTTCCAACCTTTGCCTGAAAGACCTGTCAGTAGGGTGAAACGACCATGCCCTGTAATATCTAACGTTGATTGCTTATCGCCTTTGGCATCAATAATCCAAGTATGTGGAACTTTAGCCCCCGGAAGTGTGGTTGCTTGCAAGTAAAGCTGTTGATCTTTGGCAAAGATCTCAGGCTCAGATTCAGCAATCATGGCATTGGATGTATAACGCTGATTTAGTTCTACACCTTGCGCGTTAAACTCAAAGTTTTTAATTTCTAAAGCATGGAACAGTTTTTGACGAATTTCAGCACCTTGCTCATTTTCAGCGAAGATTCGTTCCAACATTTGTTTTTGCGTCGTCACACCTTGTTCAAAGCCGAAAACATCTTTCAGGTATTTATAGTCAAAGCTAGATTGATTGGCACGCGCCACGATTTGCTTGCCAACAGGCGCACGCTCTAATGTATAAGAATCAAGTAGAGCAGGAGCAGCCCAACCTTTAATTGCATACGCCAATTTCCAACCGAGGTTAAAGGCATCTTGCATACAGGTATTTGAACCTAAGCCACTTGATGGTGGATGACGATGCACAGCATCACCGCCGCAGAATACACGACCTTTTGAATATTCGGTTGCCCATGTTTGGTTCACATACCAATAAGACAATTTTTGAATCTCGACATTTTCAATTTCAGCACCGACAAAGGTATTAAGTCGAGCACGAACTTGTTCTTCGGTGACTTGTGGTTCGCCTTTGGAAATATCAAAGCCCCAACCCATGATCCATTCATTCCAAGGTGTAATGGCACGGAGTAAGCCCATACCCAGATCACCAAAGCTCGCTTCTGGGTTAACAATCCATTGCAAAATAGCAGGGCGGTTTTTCACATATTGTGAAAGATCTGCTTTAAACGTGACATAGACTGTACCTGCGCGAGACATCACCCCTTCCAGGGGTAAATCAAGCTGTTCAAGGACTTTGGATTTTGCCCCATCCATACCGACCAAATATTTGGCACGTAAGCTGAATTCAGTATTTGTAATACGATTTAAAAAGGTTGCTGTTACACCATGCTCATCTTGCATATGGGACAAATATTCAGTATTAAAATTATAAATTGCACCACGTTCAGCCGCATTTTTTACCAACAAAGCTTCCATTTTCGGCTGAATGAGATCGACTAATGGACAGGGGCTACCTTTAATATAATCGCCATGACGTTCATCGCCCGTGCCCCAAGCACTCATGCGGGCAATTTCTTCACCGACAAGACTTGTGGTGATGAGGCTTTCACCCATTTGTTCCCAAGGTGTGGCAATGTCGAGAACTTGTTCTTCGATACCTAAGTCACGTAACACTTCCATCGCACGTTGGTTGGTAATATGGGCACGCGGACTATTGGCTAACCAATTAAATTGGGTAAAAAGCTGAACCTGAATGCCGTAATTTGCCAAGGCCAAACCTAAAGTAGAACCCGCAGGCCCTGTGCCAATAATCAGAACATCGGTATCGAATTGCTGTGTCATACAAAACTCCATGTGTATGTGAAGCGCAAACTTTGAATAGTCCGCAGTCTAGGCAAATGATTTTCCGAGTAGAATGGATATTCATATAAACTATAGATCTATTGGTATTTTGACTGCATGACACAGGTGATGTAGTGAGTGTGTGGAGTGAAGCGAATGGAATTACGACATTTACGTTATTTTGTGACGGTGGCGAAAGAACAGAGTTTCACTAAGGCAGCGGAAAAACTATTTACAGCACAACCATCGCTCAGTCAGCAAATTAAAGACTTAGAGCAGGAGGTTGGGGTGCAATTATTCGAACGTTCTGCCCGAAAAGTCTTACTGACCGATGAGGGGCAGGCTTTTCTGAAATATGCAGAGCAAGCACTAGAAAATGCCAAACAAGCTATAGCAGCAGCTCGCCACGTGGCGCAAGCCAAAAATAATCAAATACATATTGGCTTTTTAAATGTCGCAGAATTGAAAATTATGCCGAGTATTTTGGCGCAATTAAAACAACATATCCCAGATTTAAACATACATTTACATAGCTTGACGTGTACAGAGCAGATTCAAAAACTTAAAAATACTGAATTGGATATTAGCTTTACTCGTTATCACTTAAGTCATGACGACTTTACCAATATTCAGGTTTTAAGTGAGCAGATCTATCTAGTCGGTGCAGCGCATCTGCATCCATCAGATCGAATCTTAAAACTTCAAGAATTAAAAAATCACACCATTATTATGTGTGAGCAAAATGCTTCTCCTGTGTTTTACGATACCTTAAATGCCTTGATTCCTTTTGATCAGCATCAACATGATCATATGCTGTGGGTAACAAATGTCATGCAGCATTTAAATTTGATTAATATGGGCATGGGCCTGAGTTTTGTGCCCGAATATTTACTCAAATTTTTAAATGATTCGGTCAAAGTCATTCAAACAGATGTGGAATTACCGAAACTAGGTTTATATGCAACCTATCCGAATGCATCGAATAATGTGGCATTGAAAATGATTTACAGTGCTTTAAATAATGTAACTGCACAATAGCGTCTGGAATAACCAATGTTAAAACTGATTTATTATGTACCTGAGTCTCACCTAGAGTCGACTAAACTGGCCGTATTTGAAGCAGGAGCAGGCGGTATAGGCAACTATGAACACTGCGCTTGGCAAGTACTTGGAACAGGGCAGTTTAAACCTGTAAAAGGTGCAAATCCATTTATTGGTGAGCTAGATACTTTGGAGCAAATTCCAGAATGGCGAGTGGAAACGATAGTGCCTGAAGAAAAGGCAAGTGCGGTAGCGAGGGCTTTAAAAGCAAGTCATCCTTATGAAGAGCCGGCATTTGAGTTTATTCAAATGGTGGATATTCAATTTTAATGATGCTTTTAAATTTTTAAGTTATAGAAAAAAGTAGATACACGAAGGGTGACATGGATGTCACCCGTTAGACAGAGATTCAAGGATGAATCTTCTGTCTAACAAGGGATTTTGGTTACTTTGATCCTTCAAAGTAACGTAATACCTACGCGTTATAAACTAAAGTCACGTAGCTAATTGAGGTTGTGAGTATTCAATTGAAAGCAAGTTAAACCTTCTGAATAAATAAATCACGGTCAAAACGATACTGCGGGAAGAATACACCATCTTTAGCACGTTCACCTGCACCAATCACCATCACTGGGTATTGCTGGGCATTTAATCTTAAAATCTTCTTCACCAAAGGTTCATCAAAACCTTCCATCATACAACTGTCAAAACCATAGGCACGTAAAGCCAAAACTAAGTTTTCACAAGCCAATGCTGTGGTTTTGCTCACCCAAAGTTTTGCATCTGCTTCATTAAAAGCTGTTACAGGCAATTGTTTATCCAGTGTACGTGCAACTTTGAAAGCAACTTTCTTAAAGTTACCTAGGGCGTTGAAGTAACCAGTTTTATAGTTATAAGGAATAAACTTGTAATACTTCTGTACCGCTGCAGGTGCTTCAGGAAATGGAAATTCCGAAATATTCCGTTTTGCCATTTCATCTACATGGTCGGTACGCGCGACACAGACGATCAATTCCGCAGCGGTTTTCGCTGCCAATTGCCCTAAGCAAGCTTTCACCAACTGTTTTTTCTTTGTAGGGTTTTGAACGACATAGAATGTCCATGGTTGTAAATTCGATGAATTCGGTGCAAGCAAGGCGAGGTCTAAGCATTCATCTAAAACGTCGTTTGGAATGGCCTTGTCGGTAAACTTACGTACAGAACGACGGCTTTGTACAACTTTTTTAAAATTCTCGATATCGATGCCTTCAGGCGCAGGCTCGTAGTAGCGTTTCTTTTCAGGTTTAGTTTCAGTTTGTGATACTGCAGTCATGTGGAAACATCCAGTTTTTTAATTTAGAAAATAGATTGGGGCTGAGATGAAAAAAACCACCCAAATATGAGTGGTTTTTTAGTTCCATTAAAACATTAATTGAACTGAGAGAAGTCAGGTTTGCGTTTTTGCATAAAGGCGGCAACAGCTTCCATCATTTCTGGAGAGCCTACTCGATCCATGAAAATTTCAGCTTCATGGTCAATCCATGCCACGATTTCATCTACATTATGTTTCATTAATGCTTTTGATTGAACCAAAGATGCTAGTGGAAGTGCAGATAACTGTGCTGCTTTTTTCGCAGCTGTCGCATAAGCATCTTCTTCAATGCTATTGACCAAATTTGCTGAAAGCGCTGTCGCACTATCAAACTTCTGAGCAGTTAACAGTAATTCCGCCGCTTTATGGTAGCCGGCTTGTTGAACCAATAGCTTGCTCGATGCACCTTCAGGCGATAGACCAAGGCTCACAAACGGAATTTGGAATAGGGCAGTATTGTCGCTGTAGACAAGATCGCAATGAAGCAGAATCGTAACACCAATCCCAATGGCAACACCGCGAACCGCAGCAATCAGCGGCTTAGAAAATTGAGCAGCAGATTTTAACAAAATAAAAGGTGCGCCTTCTGAAGCTGGAGCTTGTCCTTTTTGAGCAGCAGATTTCATAAAATCTTGCATGTCATTGCCCGCACTGAAGTCTGCATCTTGACCACGGAGTACTACTACACGCACTGAAGTATCTTGATCAGCTTCATCTAATGCTTTTGCAATCCACAGATATAATTCTGTATACAGCGCGTTCTTCGCCTGAGGTCGGTTAATGGCTAAGGTCAGTACGCCATTGTCCAAATTCGCATTCAAATGTTCATGGGGTTGTTGAATACAGCTCAGTGTCATCGTACTATCCTTGCGTAAAAGTTTCGTTTTGATTTTATGCTCGACATTATGTCGCATATTTCAGCCTGTGGCACAACTGCTCAGTTCATAAAAAGTTTGATTTGATATGAAATATACATTTGATTATTTGGTTTTCATTGGGCGTTTTCAGCCGTTCCATTTAGCGCATTTGCAAACCATTAAAATTGCCTTACAACAAAGTCAATATGTGCTTTTAGCACTGGGTTCGGCGCAAAATGAACGTAATATCAAAAATCCATTTTTGGCTGTAGAGCGTGAGCAGATGATCTTGTCGAATTTTTCAGAGCAAGATCAGAAGCGAATCAAGTTTGTGCATGTGATTGATGTATATAACGATGAAAAATGGCAAAAGTTAGTCAAATCTTTGGTAGATGATGTAGTTGAAACGAATGTAAAAGTCGGTTTGATCGGGCATTTTAAAGATGATTCTTCTTATTATTTAAAATTCTTCCCCGAGTGGGAAATGGTTGAGCTGGATAGTCTAGAAGGGGCGATTTCTGCGACACCAGTACGTGAAGCGTATTTTCGTGGTGAAATTGAAAGAGATGCCTTTCCTCAAGGTACCGTCGATTTTTTGCAAAAATTTCAACAGACAGACATTTATAAACAACTTCAACACAAATTTATGACTCAGGATAAAACAAATCTGCTATAAAAAAAACGCTAAATTTCTAGCACCACAATGGAGTAAAAAAATAAACATTGTAGTGATTTTAGGCTGTGTTTTATTCAGGAGAAAAACATGAATTTGCGTCACGGAACGTTAGCAAAATATATGGGAGCCTTCGCTTTATGCTGCGTATTGCCCCTACATGCTGCTGAGTGGACGCTAACGCCTAATAGTCAGGTCACATTTGGCATTAAATCTGTGGGGCTGTCTATTGTAGAAGGCCGCTTTAATAAGGTTCAATCGAACCTAAAATTTGATCCTGAAATTCCGCATAAAGGTTCAGCGCATTTAGTGTTAGATGTGGATAGCATCAGTTTTAGTAACCCAAGCTTGAAAGGATTAATCTTGGGGAGCGAATATTTTGATGCTGCTGAATTTAAGCACGTGAAGTTTTTCAGTAAACAAATTGAACCAGTCGCTTATGCCAAGTATATGATTCGAGGGGATCTCACCATTCGTGGCATCACTAAACCTGTGATCTTTGATACCACACTTGCCCCTAGTCCACAAAATCCAAAAGTGTTGGATGTTCAATCTTTAGCAACCATTAAACGTAGTGATTTTGGTATGCGTAAAGCACTTGGTGGTGTAGGGGAGCAAGTATTAATACAACTCAAAGGCCAATGGCGGATTGAATAACCCTATTTTGCTGGCTTCAACACATATGATCTTTGGTGTGTTGTAGCATAAAAGCAGTTATTTTCTGTAATTGAATTGATTGTTGGTTCCAATGATGCCAATACAAGGCTAAATCAATACTGAGTTCTGTTGAAAGCTCTATCAATTTTCCCGCTGCTAATAAGTCTTTGCTTTGATAGTCGGGTAACCATCCATAGCCCAAGCCCATCGTAATGGCATCAAAAAATGCAGTTGAAGAGGGAATGAAATGATGCGGATATTGTGAAGGATTGAGCCCGAAATTTTTCTGAATCGATTGCGTATGCAGGTCATCCTTCTCATTAAAAATCAGTGCAGGCGCAGCCCTTAACGCATTTCGCGTCACACCTTGACCGAACCATCTTTGGATAAAATCAGGGGTTGCTACAAAGCGATAATGCATTTCCCCTAGATATTCTGCAATGCAGCCTTTCATGGCTTCCGATTCTGTTGTGACACAGGCATTGACTAGTCCTGCTTCTAATAAATGATGTGTTTGTGACTGATCATCGACCTGAAAATGAATCACGATTTTTTCTTCAATTAAGAGATCTTTGAGTAGCGGAAGCAGCCATGTCGCAAGTGAGTCAGCATTGGTTGCAATATTGACTTGATAGAAAGCATTCGCCGTTTGTCCTGTTAGATTTTGCAGAAAATTATGTTCTAGTAATTTGCTGTGTTGTAGATAATGCAATAAAGATTGGCCTGCGAGTGTTGGGCGGCAGGGTCGTTCACGTACAATGAGCACATGACCTAATTTCTTTTCTAAGGTTTGCAGCCTGAGCGTGACCGCAGATGCCGTAATGTTTAAACGCAGTGCTGCTTGTTCAAAGCTTCCTGTTTCAGCAACCGCAAGAAAAGCTTCACTATGTTTGCTTTGTAACATGAGTCACCTATAAGCATTAGAAATTTTATAAACTAAGAAAAACTCAGTTATATTGATATTTATTTATAAATACTTATTTTTAGCAATAAGCTTAGATAATAGCAACATTCATTTAAAGCTTTGAAAGTGTAGTCAAAAATGTTGCACAGTTATATGCAAGGGCTCGCAGTTGGATTTAGCCTAATTATCGCGATTGGTGCGCAAAATGCGTTTATTCTCAAGCAAGGGTTAAAAAAGCAGTATGTCTTTTGGCTTTGCGCTATTTGTGCTGCTTCTGATTCGATACTCATCTTACTAGGTGTGCTCGGATTCTCTCAATTGGTTGAAAGTCATCCGGAAATTGTGAGTGGAGCGAAATATTTGGGCGCAACGTTTTTAGCAGTTTATGGAGCACAGCATTTTCTGCAAGCCTTTAAAACTTCGAGCAGTTTAGCGCCCAGTGAGAAGAATGAAACAAAATTATTGAAGTTGGTACTGATTTGCTTGGCTTTAACATGGTTAAATCCACATGTATATCTCGATACGGTTGTGCTGATTGGGTCTATTTCCACGAAGTTTGAATCGACAGCAGTATATTTTGCGATTGGGGCAATTACAGCTTCATGGGTATTTTTCTTTGTCCTCGGATTTGGCGCGCGCTATTTATTACCGCTCTTCCAAAGTGCAAAGGCATGGAAAGTTTTAGACTTTATTATTGGCGTTGTGATGTGGGGAATTGCAATTTCATTATTGCTCTAGTTATATGTCCTCATTAAATTTGAGCCCATTCCTAAAGGAGCAGGCTCAAATCATTACTTTTATGCTGCTTGTAATGCTTTTAAATCTTCTAAGACTTGTTCTGCATGGCCTGCAGCTTTGACTTTACGATATTCTTTTACCAGCTTGCCATGATGGAAAATAAAGGTTGAGCGTTCGATGCCCATGACCTTTTTGCCATACATATTTTTTTCTTTAATTACATCAAAATGCTGACATAGCACTTCTTCTTTATCACTGATTAAATCAATGCTTAGATTTTGCTTTTCAGTGAAGTTTTGATGGGCTTTAACCGAGTCACGAGAAATGCCGTAGATTGGTGTATTAAGCGCATCAAACTGATCTTTTAAGCATGAAAACCCTATAGCTTGCGTTGTGCATCCCGGTGTTGAATCTTTAGGGTAGAAGTAAACAATCAGCCAGTCATTGTTGAGTTCTGCAAGGTTGACTTCACCTGAGGTGGTTGGGAAGGTTTGATTTGGTAAGCTAATTTCAGTCATGAAGATTTCCTTTTTCATGTCTTATCCCTAAACGGGCTTAAACAAAGTATGTGAAATATGACCATCATACAGAATTTACTTTGAACTTAAAGCAATAAAAAAGCCTGCATTTGCAGGCTTTTTTGAGGCGAAAAATTATTTTTTCGCTTGAGCAGATTTCATTGCTTCTTCAGTTAAGGTTTTTAATTTACCTGTTAACTGAGGACCGAAACATGCTTGAAGGTCTTTATTTTGTTTTTGAACAAAAGCGAGTGTTGCAGGGCTTTTCTTCTGGTTGATTGTGCTTTGGATTTCCCATTTTTGAGCATTGGTTAAACGACCATCTGCTTCAACAGCACAAGTACAGTATTTGCTAACTTCAGCGGCAGTTAGTTTTTTACCTTTGCCAGTTTCTTCTTTACAAACATTAATTAACGAAGATTTTACGTTAGTGCTCTTATATGCTTGTTGAAGCTTGTCGTTGTCAGCGTGTGCAACTGAAGCAAACAATGCAGCCGCAGAGAAAGCAGCAGAAAGAATAATGTTTGATTTTAAATTTTTCATAAACCCTACCTTGTTATTTCGGTATGTAACGTGTCGGATCTTCAACACCTGCGTCAACGAAACCTTGTTTACGAAGACGGCAGCTATCGCATTTACCGCAAGCACGACCTTGGTCATCTGCTTGATAGCAAGACACCGTTTGACTGTAGTCTACGCCATGTTCTATACCTAAGCGAATGATATTTGCTTTGGATAAATGTAACAGAGGTGTTTCAAATTTAAGTGGTTTTCCTTCAACGCCAACCTTTGTTGCAAGGCGAGCCATGTTGGCAAATGCTTCGATAAACTCTGGACGACAGTCTGGATAGCCTGAGTAATCAACTGCATTAATACCAATGACAATCGCTTCTGCACCAAAAACTTCCGCCGCAGCTAAAGCATATGACAAGAAAATCGTGTTACGCGCTGGTACATAAGTTACAGGAATACCGGCTTGTTCATGATCAGGAACTTCAATGCTATGGTCAGTTAACGCAGAGCCACCTAAGTTACCTAAATCGATATTAATGACACGATGTTCTACACCAGCCTGCTCAGTTAACTCACGAGCAGCATCCAGTTCTGTCGTAGAACGTTGACCATACATAAAACTTAAGGCAATACATTCATAACGTGCTTGAGCCCAAGCTAAACAAGTGGTTGAGTCTAAGCCGCCAGACAATAAAACTATGGCACGAGGGCGCATATGCATTACTCCAAATAATTCTTTAAAACTTAACGACCAGTTTCATCGTTCCAAAGCAATTTATGTAATTGCAATTGGAAGCGAACAGGGAGATGGTCTTCTAAAATCCATTGTGCTAAATCACGTGCAAGCTGAGGCAAACGAACAGCACCTTTTTCAACGGCAAAGGCCGGAGAGAACCAAATGGTGCTAACTTTTTCGTTTAGTTTATAGCGCTCAACTTGCTGTTTTGACCATTCATAGTCTTCACGATTACAAATCACAAATTTGATTTGATCATGCGCTGTTAAATGGTCGAAGTTGCTAAGCAAGTTTCGTGCAACTTCACCCGATGTCGGGGTTTTTAAATCCATAACCTTTGAAACACGTGGGTCAACTTTAGACACATCTAAAGCACCACTGGTTTCTAAAGAGACTTCGCAGCCTAAATCGGCCAGACGAGTCATGAGGGGAAGGGCGTTCGGTTGAGCAAGCGGCTCACCACCCGTCACGCAAATATAAGGGGTTTTAAAATCTAAAGTGGTTTGAATAATTTCTTCTAATGATTGGCGTTCACCACCTTCAAACGAATAGGTCGTATCACAATAAGTGCAACGTAACGGACAGCCCGTCAAGCGGATAAAGACCGTAGGCAAACCTGCGGTATTGGCTTCACCTTGCAATGAATAAAAAATCTCCGTAATACGTAAACCCGCAGACGGATCAGAAACAGGAATAGCGGAAGATCGAAGGGTACTCATAACAAAATTAACCAGATATAAAAAAACAAAAAATCTCTACGATCATTGCTAACCGTAGAGACGAGGAGCGATAGAAGCTCCACGGAACACGAATGCTCCGCTGAAATAAAGACTTAGTCTTCGCGTAATAATTCGTTCAAGCTTGTTTTCGCACGAGTTTTCGCGTCAACTTTTTTCACGATTACAGCAGCGTATAGGCTGTATTTACCACATTTAGACGGCAAGCTGCCAGAAACAACAACAGAACCCGCAGGAACACGACCGTAATGGATTTCGCCAGTTTCACGGTCATAAATCTTAGTCGATTGACCAATGAATACGCCCATTGAAATCACAGAACCTTCTTCTACGATCACACCTTCAACGATTTCAGAACGCGCGCCGATAAAGCAGTTGTCTTCAATGATTGTTGGATTCGCTTGAAGTGGTTCAAGAACGCCACCAATACCAACGCCACCAGATAAGTGAACGTTTTTACCAATTTGAGCACATGAACCAACAGTTGCCCATGTATCAACCATCGTACCTTCGTCAACATATGCACCAATATTGACATATGAAGGCATCAATACAACATTTTTTGCTTGGAAAGAACCTTTACGTGCTACAGCAGGTGGTACTACACGTACACCAGCAGCTTTAAATTGTTCTTCAGTCCAGTCAGAGAACTTAGTGTCAACTTTGTCATAGAAGCGTAAGTCACAAGCTTCCATTGGTTTGTTGTCGTTCAATTTGAATGAAAGCAAAACGGCTTTTTTCACCCATTGATGAACAATCCATTCACCATCAATTTTTTCAGCAACACGTAATGTACCGTTATCTAGGCCAGCGATTACTTCTTCTACTGCTGCACGTACTTCAGCAGGACAGTCAGCTGCAGTGAAATTAGCACGGTCTTCAAACGCTTGTTCAATGATTGTTGAAAGCTGAGACATGTTCTTCCATCCAGAAAAAAATTTTCAAAGATTTTACACTAAATCGAGTCAAAAATAGATGGTAAATCGGCCTAGGATCGGAATTAATTATTAAGCAAGCGCTAAAAACAAGAAACTAAGGGTGATGGATGTAGCACTTTTATAAAATTTGTATAAAAAATACGCAAAATATACAGAATTGTTTTAAAGCATCATTATTATGTTTAAAAAATTCAAACAAAAACTCTTTATTAATCAATATTAAAATCTAAATGTATCAAAAGTTAACAAAAAATCAGTAAATTTGCATAAATGTTGAGCTGTGTTTCCTTTTAACATGTGCCATATAACAAGACTGTAGAAATCTGAATAACAGTTTATTTTGAGGAGAAACTCATGAAATCATTACGTTTATTAACAGTAGCTGCTCTACTTACTGCTGCAGGTACTGCAATGGCAGATACCTCTGTAGTTCATGATGGCTATGCATTTGATCAAAACCAACTTATCCCAACTGGCGCTCGTCTAGAAGTGGGTACGACTGGTTATGGTGGTGCGTTACTTTGGACTGCGAACCCATACGTCGGCCTTGCTTTAGGTTATAACGGTGGTGATATTTCATGGTCAGATGACTTATCTGTAGATGGCGTAAAATACGACATGGATATGGATAACAAAGTTGGTTACTTAAATGCAGAAGTACGTCCTTGGGGTGCAAGTGCTAATCCATGGGCTCAAGGGCTTTATGTTGCTGCGGGTGTAGGTTATATCGACACTGAATATGGTTTGAAATCTACAGCGAAAAGCGGTGAAATCGAAATCGATGGTAAAGAAACTTCTTTCGATCGTCTAAACGGTAAAGTGTCTTACGATAACGATATCGCACCATACCTAGGTCTTGGTTTTGCACCAAAATTGAATAAAAACTGGGGCGTATTTGGTGAAGTAGGTGCTTATTACACTGGTAACCCAACTGCAAAATTAACGGCTGTTGGTGGTACTCCTGCTGACCGCGAATTACTTGCTGACCATGAACGTAGCATCGAACAAGATGACAAATACGAATGGCTTCCAGTAGGTAAAGTAGGTGTGAGCTACCATTGGTAAGTTCTTACTGAAATAAAAAAACGAGCTTCGGCTCGTTTTTTTATTTTTAGAATGCGTTTAAAATCTGTGACCAAATTTCAAACCATAGATCATGGCATCATTGTCTGAGACACTGGCAAGACCTGAAATATGCGATGTTTCTGTATTCGATGGTTTTGAGAGCTTCATATAATACAGGCCAGTCGCTAGAAAATTTTTCGGGTTAAATTTGTGCATCACACCTAAGCCTAAACCTCGATAGCCATCACTCGGGTTTAAGGTAGACGCTGCATTTCCTGTCCCGTTATCCCAAATAAATTCTGCAGCGGCCAGCCAACTTGGATTCAATTGATGTGCAATACCCAATTTACCTGACCATTGATCTTTTTGATATTCCACCAATTGGATATCCGCTAAATCACGGTATTGTGGATCGAGTGCTGCGTATTGAAGCACGGCATTAAACTGCGGTGGCTGAATGTTGAAATCTTTCCAATTAATCCACCGAACTGTGCCATATACAACATTGTATGGGCTAATGGCTGTTTGAAATTCAAAATTGACGCTTTGTGGCGTTTGAATGGATGTATGGATGTCAGGGACTAACTGAAAAGGACCATTTGAATACAAAGTCGATTCAGATGTTTTATTGTCATGTTTGATTTTTGAACGATAGGTTAGGCTGGTTTTAAGTGCGTATTCAGGAATTTGATAACTGAAACCGAGCAGCCAGCCGATCGCTTCATCTTGTTTTAAATAAACATGATAGCCATTGAGAGCAGCATATTGTTGCCCAGAAATTTTTAAATCACCTTTAAATGTTTGTAGGCTTAAACCGCTATAAATATTCCAACTATTATTGGGTTGATAGCCTACCAGTCCAGTTAGGTTATGCGTTCTAAAGTTAATATCGGCG
The DNA here is from genome assembly GCF_013419875.1 of Acinetobacter sp. YH12049. Classification (NCBI taxonomy): domain Bacteria; kingdom Pseudomonadati; phylum Pseudomonadota; class Gammaproteobacteria; order Moraxellales; family Moraxellaceae; genus Acinetobacter; species Acinetobacter sp. YH12049. The sequence goes on from NZ_VOZH01000006.1 coordinate 99,602, forward strand.
CTTTCAATATCGATATTTGAGCTATCTGGTAAGCGAGGACTATATTGATAATTGATATCAGTATGAAAAGGTTGTTCATAAATCACCCCCGCAGAAATATTTTCATGCGGTTGAATTTTAAGTGCAAATTTCCCAGAAAATTGTTGATGGGCGAGATTCCCTGTAGAAAAATCAGTGATGCCCAATTCACTAATTAAGCCTTGATTCAGAACTTTACCGTCAACTTGAGCATCGACATAAGCGAAACTGACTTCAGTATAATTTCCGGGTTCAAGAAAGGCCGAGATCGATTGATCTGAGTTTTCTATCCCTGCTGCATACATGATTTGTATGGGGCAGACGATACCGACTGCCACTGCGACGAATTGATTTTTCATAAAGTCCTGGCTTATGGGTCGGAAGTAATGAAGTTTTAATTTTTATTGTGTTGGATGTATTTTAATCACAATTAAAAATAAAGCCAAGAAAACCTAGATAAAATATGTGTTTACCAAAAAAAAGAGGACAGCAGGTGTCCTCTTTAATTCGTCAATTGGGATATCAGTCTTCTGGGTAAGCGACTTTTTTCAACGCTTTGATGTCAGCATCTGGTGAGCATAAAGAAATAAACTCATAGCCATAACCGCGTAGTAAATGTCCTTTGCGAACAGCAATCCAAGTGGTATTGACCCCGAAAATATCGGTTGGAATTTGTTTTAAACGGTAGTCACGTTCTGGGTCATATGCCACATCGTTGACAATACCCACTCCCATATTAAGTTCAACATAGGTTTTAATAACGTCTGCATCAAGTGCGGACATCACGATATCAACATCAAAGCCTGAATCTTCAAAGGCTTTATCAATTTTTGAACGACCTGTAAAACCACCGTGATAGGTAATAATTGGATAGTTCGATAAATCTTCAATGGTGATATTTGATTTTTGGGTCAGTGGATGCTCTTTAGGCGTAATGATGCTGTGTTGCCAGTTGTAGTAAGGCACGCTTGCAAGGTTATCTTCATTGGTTAATGATTCGGTTGCGATCCCGATATCCGCTTCACCTTGAAGGAGCATTTCTGTAATTTCAATAGGGCTTGCTTGTTGCAAAATTAGATGAACTTTTGGAAATTCTTTTTTAAATTGGTTCACAATCGGCGGCAAGACATAACGTGCTTGCGTATGTGTGGTCGCAATCGTCAATGTCCCTTCATCTACTTTGTTGAAGTCATCTGCTAGACGTTTAATATTGTCTGCATCTACAAGCATGCGTTCAACGATACCCAATAATGACTGGCCTGGTTCGGTTAAACCGAGTAAACGTTTACCTTTACGGATGAACAGCTGTACACCAAGTTCATCTTCTAGATCTTTGATGTGTTTACTCACGCCTGACTGCGAAGTGTAAAGTGCAGCAGATGCTTCTGTTAAATTAAAATTCTGACGTACGGTTTCTCGAATAATTCTTAATTGTTGGAAATTCATAATTTTATTTTACCTTAAAAGCAAGTGGGGCTTGTGACGGCCCCAACTTTTTGTTTTATGCAACTTGATTTTCAAATAAATGCAAGTTTGTTGCACTTAACCATACCGTTTGATTTGGGCGGAATTGATGCGCTTTCGCTTCATCAGCCGTTAATGAAATTTCGATCAGATTGCCTTGGCGGTCATGCAGTTCAGCAATGACTTTACCTGCAATCCAAAGCTCACGTACAAAAGTCGCTTGGATGGCATTTTCTTGCGGCTGTGCATGAATACGCAGTTCATCCGGACGAGCAAAGGCAATGACATTGCCTTGCGGTGCATTGGCATTTTGTGGCAACAAAATTCGGTCTTCACCAATTTGAATAAGGCCATTGCTATTTTGACCTTCAAAACGGTTGGCTTGACCTAAAAAGTCAAATACAAACGGTGTTGCAGGTTTTTCATAAACTTCACGTGGCGAGCCAATCTGTTCTACGTTGCCTTTATTCATCACAATGATTTGATCGGCCACTTCAAGCGCTTCTTCTTGGTCATGGGTCACGAAAATAGAGGTAATGTGGAGTTCGTCATGCAAGGTACGTAACCAGCGGCGTAATTCTTTACGAACTTTGGCATCCAATGCACCAAAAGGTTCATCCAGTAATAACACACGCGGCTCAACCGCTAATGCACGTGCTAAGGCAATACGTTGACGTTGACCACCTGAAAGCTGAGCTGGGTAACGGTCAGCCAAGAAACCAAGCTGAACAAGATCAAGCAAACGAGTAACCCGTTTTTTGATCTCGGCTTCAGATGGGCGTGTTGCACGTGGGCGTACACGTAAACCAAAAGCAATGTTGTCAAATACGGTCATATGACGGAACAGTGCATAATGTTGGAATACAAAACCAACTTCACGTTCACGGACATGAACTTTAGTGGCATCTTCACCTTCTAGAATGACTTGACCGCTATCGGCAGATTCAAGTCCTGCAATGATACGGAGCAGGGTGGTTTTGCCACAGCCTGATGGGCCAAGCAGCGCAACGAGCTGGCCATCAGGGAAATCTAAAGAGATATTTTTAAGTGCATGGAATGCACCAAAGTGTTTTTCAATATTTTTTACTTGAATACTCATGAGGTCATTCCTTAAGAAACTTGTGAATCTTCTTTACGCTTGTCTTGTCGTTCCTGACGTAGTTCAACCCATGTTTTTAAAATCAGGGTCACAATCGCCAAGAGCGCTAATAGTGAAGACACAGCAAAAGCAGCACTAAAGGTATATTCGTTATAAAGGATTTCTACGTGTAGCGGTAAGGTGTTGGTTTCGCCACGAATGTGACCTGAAACTACAGAAACAGCACCAAACTCACCCATTGCACGTGCATTACAGAGAATCACGCCGTAGATTAAGCCCCATTTGATATTTGGAAGTGTCACTTTCCAGAAGGTCTGCCAGCCTGAAGCACCCAAGACGATAGCTGCTTCTTCTTCCTCAGTCCCTTGAGCTTCCATTAATGGAATCAACTCACGTGCCACAAAAGGAACGGTAATAAACACAGTAGCAAGGACAATGGCTGGAACGGCATATAAAATTTTGATGTCGTTATCCATCAGCCAGCCGCCTAACCAACCTTGAGTACCAAAAATCAATACCAACATTAAGCCAGCAATAACTGGAGAGACTGAAAATGGCATATCAATAATCGTGGTTAAAATAGATTTACCACGAAAATTAAACTTGGCAACAGACCATGCCGCAGCTACACCAAAGACGACGTTCAACGGTACGGCAATCACAGCTGTCAGTAACGTAAGTTTTACTGCTGATAATGTATCTGGATGAACCAGTGCTTGGAAGTAAACGCCAACACCTTGTTTAAAGGCTTCAACGAAAACCAAAACCAATGGCAGAATCAGGCAGCTTAAGAAGAAAATTAAAGCAATCACTATCAGTGTATAGCGTACCCATGTCGGTTCACGCGTTGCATCACGCGACTGTAATTTTTCCGCAAGCGCATTACTGTTCGTATTCATCGTGCAGTTCTCCCTGTACGGCGACTTGCCCATGCTTGAACCAAGTTAATTAAGAATAAAATGGCAAAAGAAATCACCAGCATCACAACCGCAATCGTGGTCGCACCTGCATAATCATATTCTTCAAGGCGAGAGATGATCATCAATGGCGCAATTTCAGTTTTGAAGGGTTGGTTACCTGCGATAAAAATCACCGAACCATACTCACCCACACCGCGTGCAAAGGCCAAAGCAAAACCTGTTAACAGCGCAGGAAATAGAATAGGTAAGATCACTTTGGTCACGATCTGAAAGCGGTTTGCGCCCAGTGCCGAAGCTGCTTCTTCAAGTTCAGTTTCTAGATCACTCAGTACAGGCTGTACAGTGCGAACCACAAAAGGAATACCAATAAAGATGAGGGCCAAGGTAATACCGATCGGGGTATATGCGACTTTAATGCCAATGGGTTCAAGGTACTGACCTATCCAACCAGTCGGTGCATATAACGAAGTCAATGCAATACCCGCAACGGCAGTTGGCAATGCAAAAGGTAAATCAACCAATGCATCGACAATACGTTTACCCGGGAAGGTATAACGAACCAAACACCATGCTAAGAGCAAACCAAAAACCACATTGACTAACGCAGCAATAATGGCGGCACTAAAACTCAGTTGTAACGATTTTAAAATACGTTCTGAGCTTAAAATTTCCCATAGTCCATCCCAACCGATACCTAAAGATTTAATAAATACGGCCGAAAGGGGAATGAGCACAATTAAGGATAAATACGCTAGGGTAAAGCCTAGAGAAAGACCAAATCCTGGCAGCACTCGGGATCGCTGCGACATGATGACTCCTCAAAATGAGAAAAGCTGACTTAAAAGGTCAGCAAAATTGAATAAATGATTTTGCGACAAGCTTAATGCTCAGTACTTAAAAAGCAAATTGAAATAAATACTTGTTTTCATCAGTAAAGCTGATATGTTTCATGTGGTTTTCTGAAATTAAGTAATTGAAAATTTCAGGAAACGGTCCAAAACCTGATGCAACATTAATGTGACCCACAGCACCCATATTCACAGGGTAAAGCTTCCAAGCATCAGCAAGTTGTTTTGCATCTTCAAAGCCAAGCCAAGGATCATTTTCACTAATCAACATCGTTGTCGGCACACGAATACTCAGCTGATGAAAAAATGCTTTGTAATCCGTTGTACTGTCGCGTGCAAAGCCGTTTTCTCCAAAGCGTGCTGGATTGGCTGGCGCAACCAAAACTAAATTTTTGATTTTTTTATTAAGTTCTGGATACAAGGCCAATGCTGCCACTGTGGTCAAACAACCAAAGCTATGCGCCACAATTTGAATTTCACCCTGTAGAGGTCGTACGGTTTGAACAAATTGTTTAATCCAGTCTTTTAGTACAGGGTGATTCCAATCTTTTTGCTGAACACGAGAGCTAGACATGAGCTGACGTTGTAACCAAGATTGCCAATGTGCGTGTTCACTACCACCTACACCCGGGACAATTACTGTATGTGTCATGTCAAGTTCTCCTAATTCAGCCAATGACTGGTTTTATTTTCCGTTGTTGGCTTTAACGATTTGGTCAAACACGCCACCATTTTCAAAGTGTGCTTTTTGAACTTTATCCCAACCACCAAATTCTTTATCAATGGTTACGAGTTTAAGTGGCTTAAAGACTGATGCGTATTGTGCAAGCGTTGTAGCGTTACGTGGACGGTAAAAGTTCTGAGCTGCGATTTGCTGACCACGTGGTGAATAAAGGAAGTTTAAATAGCCTTTGGCTAAATAAAGATTGCCTTTTTTCTCCGCATTCTTTTCTAGAACAGCAACAGGTGGCTCAGCTAAAATTGAAAGTGAAGGGGTCACAATTTCAAACTTACCCGGTTGTTCACGAATCACTAAATGTGCTTCATTTTCCCAAGCCAGCAATACATCACCAATACCACGTTCAGCAAAGGTCGTAGTCGAACCACGTGCGCCTGAATCGAGCACTTTGGTGTTTTTATAAATTTTACGGACAAATTCTTGAGCCGTTGTATCATTACCACCCGCTTGATGTTTTGCCCAAGCCCATGCAGCTAAATAGTTCCAACGTGCACCGCCTGAGGTTTTCGGGTTTGGGGTGATAATACCCACGCCTGGTTTAACTAGATCGCCCCAATCTTTAACTGCTTTGGGGTTGCCTTTACGGACTAAGAATACAATCGTTGAGGTATATGGCGTTGAGTTTTGTGGAAGTTTCTTCTGCCAATCTGCAGGTAAAAGTTTGGCTTTTTCTGCAATCACATCAATATCTGCTGCAAGTGCTAAAGTCACTACATCGGCATCTAAGCCATCAATGACTGCACGCGCTTGTTTGCCTGAACCACCATGAGATTGTTTAAAATTAATTTTTTGACCTGTACGGCTTTCCCAATATTTGCTGAAGTCTTTATTCACACTTTCATAGAGTTCACGCGTTGGGTCGTAAGATACGTTTAAAAAATCTTTCGCAGCTGCGCCAAAAGAAACCGTCGAAATGACTGCAGCAAGAACACCCAATTTTAACTTTGCGGAAATACTCATGTGAACCTCAATAATTTTTACTTTATCTGTAATATGGGTGAAGAATAGCGCCAATCTTTATGCATAAAAAATAATTAAAAACGAATTTTATATGAATAAAAAAGATAACAGACGTATCTACGAAAAAAAAAGCATCGACCTTATGCGAAAGGAAGATGCTTTTCGCTATTTAAAGCATTATTTTGAATTATTGGTCTTCACGATTTGGTCAAAGACGCCACCATTTTCAAAATGCTTTTTCTGCACTTTGCTCCAACCGCCAAACTCTTTATCAATAGTCACTAATTTTAAAGGTTTAAAGACGGTTTTATATTTTGCTAGTACCGCAGCATTACGTGGACGATAAAAGTTCTGTGCAGCAATGGTTTGACCTGCAGGTGAGTACAGATAATTTAAATACGCTTTGGCTAAATTTTCATTGCCATCTTTCTTGGCATTTTTTTCTACAATCGCAACAGGCGGCTCGGCCAAGATAGAAAGTGAAGGGGTCACAATCTCAAACTTACCCGGCTGTTCACGAACTGCCAAATGTGCTTCATTTTCCCAAGCCAATAACACGTCACCAATACCACGTTCTGCGAATGTAGTTGTTGCACCACGTGCGCCTGAGTCGAGGACTTTGGTTTGCTTATAAATTTGACGGACAAATTCTTGGGCTTTTGCATCATTACCACCTGCTTGATGTTTTGCCCAAGCCCACGCTGCTAGATAGTTCCAGCGTGCACCACCCGATGTTTTTGGGTTCGGGGTAATAATGTCGACACCCGGTTTAATTAAATCGCCCCAGTCTTTAATGCCTTTCGGATTGCCTTTATGCACTAAGAACACAATAGTCGATGTATATGGCGTTGAGTTTTGTGGGAATTTTTTTTGCCAGTCTTTTGCAACTAAACCACGTGCAGCAATTTCATCAATATCTGCAGCCAAAGCCAACGTAACGACATCTGCATCTAGACCATCAATAACTGCACGAGCCTGTTTGCCTGAGCCACCATGAGATTGTTTAAAGTTAATGTCTTGGCCTGTGGTTTTTTTCCAGTAAACACTAAAGTCTTTATTGAAGTTGTCATACAATTCACGGGTTGGATCATATGACACATTTAAGAAATCTTTGGCAGATGCACTAAATGCTGTGGCAGAAATGAATGCAGCCAAAACCCCAAGTTTTAATTTCGATAGATTCATGTTGTCCTCAATTTTTATACATGTTTTGTTGGATGAGGCAAGAATATCTGTAGTTTTTATGCAGAAAAAATAATTAAAAAAGAATTTAATATGAACAAAAAAGAAATATATGCTGAGCGATTATTTTTTAAAATAAAGTGATGTAATTGGGATGACGACGTATGCAGTGTTTTAAAAATGCGCAGCAAATAGAACAAGTTAATTTACTTGATCGAGCCTTTCACTATGGCGATGGCTGTTTTAGCACGGCACGTATTCGCCAAGGACAAATAGAACTTTTAGCTTTGCATATTGCACGATTAAAACTGAGCAATGAGCGATTAAAGCTAAATGCAGATTTAAACCTTATTGAAGACACTTTAAAATTGTTACGTAAACAAGATATCGTCAATGGCACTTTAAAAATTGTGTTGAGTCGTGGTATTGGTCAGCGTGGCTATAGTTTACCTGAGCACCCAGCAGATGTTTGGGTGTTTTATTACCCCAAAACCGTTGCAGATTTTGAGTACGAAACTGTCGAAAGTGGTGTATTACATCAAGCTATTGGGTTAACCATGCCAAGTTTGGTGGGCTTAAAGTCCTTAAATCGATTAGAACAAGTCATGCTCAAAGCAGAGTTGGATCAAACCCCATGGGGCGAAGCTTTGGTTACGGATGTGCAAGGTACAGTTGTTGAAGGTGTGAGCAGTAATTGTTTTATTCGCACAAATGAAGGATGGATTACACCCGAACTTCGTTATAATGGCGTGCATGGTGTCATGCGTGCAGAAATTTTAAAACGGATGCAGCAGCTTCAGATTCCATGTACTCAACGTCACGTCAATATGGATGAAATTACGCATTTTCAGAGTGTTTTTTTCTGTAATGCCTTAAGTCCCATGAAAATTGCATCAACTCTGAATGGAGTTGAGTTAGATGTTCAAGCTTGTATTGAACTTTTCCGAACACTTCAATTAAGTCAGATTCGTTAATATGTCCACCGTGTCTAAAAAAACAAATAAGAAAAAATCTGCCAAAGCAGGTTTTCCATTTAAAGCATGTTTGGTTGTGCTACTTGGTATCGTTGTACTTGTGGCGATCTTACTGTGGTCGAGTTTGTTTAAAGCCTATCCTGTGGAAGGCAAAAAGCAAATGTTGGCGATTGGTGCAGGGGATACCTATTCAGGATTTATTGACCGACTGGCCAAAGAGAAACAAGTTAATTTTCCTATTATTTTGAAGTTGTACCAAAAGTTCATGATCAATGACACCTTAAAAGCAGGTGTGTATGAAATTCATGAAGGTATGAGTGTACGAGAAGTTATGGAGTTGATTTCGAATTCTGAAAATGCGCAAATGAATCGTATTTTAGTGATTGAAGGGACGACATTTAAGCAACTCATTGATGCTTTAAAAAATGACCCATTGGTAACGCATGACATTAGCAATCTGCCTTATTCAAAGATTTTGCAGGAACTGGGTATTCCATATTCACACCCAGAGGGTTTATTTGCTCCGAATACGTATTTCTTTGCCAAAGGTGAGTCTGATCGCAAAATTTTGAAGGATTTGTATAACCGACAAATCAAAGCCTTAGATCAGGCTTGGAACAATCGAGCTCAAAATTTACCGTATAAAGATAAATATGAAGCCTTGATCATGGCGTCGATTATTGAAAAAGAAACCAGTATTGATAGTGAGCTTGAACAAGTGTCTGGTGTATTTGTGCGTCGTCTCAAACAAGGGATGCGTTTGCAAACAGATCCAACTGTGATTTACGGTATGGGCGATAAGTACAACGGTAATATTACGCGTCAGGACTTACGTACACCAACAGCCTATAACACTTACACGATTAATGGTTTACCACCAACACCGATTGCTTTGCCGAGTCAAAAAGCAATTGAAGCCGCGATGCATCCTGATTCATCTAACAATATATATTTTGTTGCAACAGGAAATGGCGGCCATAAATTTAGCAGTAATTTGCAAGACCATAACCGCGCGGTACAAGAATATTTATCTGTAATTCGTGCGAAAAACTAAGGAGTGAGCATGTTTATTAGCTTTGAAGGTACGGAAGGTGTGGGTAAAACTACACTCATTCGTAAATTACATGATCATTTCCAAAATTTGGGTAAAAATGTCGTACTTACACGTGAGCCGGGTGGTACACCTATGGCTGAACAAATTCGTGCATTACTTCTGGCCGTCAATCATGATGAAGCAATGAGTGATGATACAGAGTTGTTACTTATGTATGCTGCACGCGCACAGCATTTGGCGCGCGTGATTTTACCTGCATTGGCAGAAGGTAAAATCGTTTTATGTGATCGTTTTGCCGATTCGAGTTTTGCTTATCAATGTGCAGGACGTGGTTTAGATCGTGACAAGCTCAATGTCTTAAATGCAAGTTTTGTGGCGCGTATGCCAGATATTACTTTTTGGCTTGATGCACCGATTGAAACAGGAATGTTAAGAGCAAGAGAGCGTGGTGCTTTAGATCGTTTTGAGCAAGAGAAAGCAACTTTCTTTGAGAAAGTAAGATCAGGTTTTGCTGAGATTCATCAAACGCACCCTGAACGAATGAAACGCCTTGACGCAACCCAAACACCTGAGCATGTATTCCAACAGGCATTATCGCAACTACAGCAGATCTAAAATGCCATAGTATTTGTTAGGTAATTGATTTAAAAATCATTCATAGCATAAGTTATGGATGATTTTTTATGCATGCTACAAAACAGGAGATTATCAATTTCCTTAAGACTGAATTTGCGCCAAGCTTAAAGCATTGCACTATCGTTGAAGTTGGTGAAAAGGCTGCCACTTTAATTTGGCATGTGACTGAAAAAGATTTGCGGCCTGGCAATACTGTTTCAGGCCCGACTATGATGACTTTGGCGGACTTTGCATTGTATGTGGCAATACTTGCAGAGATTGGAATTGTCGGACTTGCAGTCACCACAAGTATGAATATTAACTTTTTAAGGAAGCCTGAGGCGAATAAAGATTTGCGGGGAGAATGTCGATTACTTAAAGTCGGTAAAAGCATCATTTATGGTGAGGTATTGGTTTATTCAGAGGGTGTTGAAGAGCCTGTGGCTCATATTACCGGTAGCTATTCGATTCCTCCGCAGCGATTATAAAGGCTCAATTGCATTTGCTGATTCAAATAAAAAGCCGAATTTACATTCGGCTTTTTATGGTTTTTAGACATTTTAGATGTTTAAGAAACCAGTTCTGTATTCACCAATGGACATTCCACTTGGAAATTGGGTGGAGTTAGGACTGTTTTTCGTAATTCTGCTGCTTGTTCAGGATAGTCCAAAGTGAAATGCAGTCCACGTGATTCTTTACGTTCCATTGCACAGCGTACAATCATTTCTGAAACCAACACTAAGTTACGTAATTCAATCAGATTTTTACTGACTTGGTAGTCTTGGTAATACTCGGTAATTTCACGATTGAGCATTTCAATACGATGGAGCGCACGTTGAAGCCGTTTGGTTGTTCTGACAATACCCACGTAGTTCCACATGGTTTGGCGAAGTTCATCCCAATTCTGCAAAATCACCACGTCTTCGTCAGGGTTGGTCACTTGCGAGTCATCCCATTCTGGGACATGAGGCGCCTGATAGGATCCCTGATGCTGTGCTGTGATATGTGCTGATGCACTCATGCCATAAACGAAACATTCCAGTAAGGAGTTACTCGCCATACGGTTTGCACCATGTAGACCAGTATAAGAGGTTTCCCCAATGGCATATAGGCCTGGAATATCGGTCTGACTGTTTTCATCAACCACAACGCCGCCACAGGTGTAGTGAGCAGCAGGAACCACAGGAATCATTTCTTTGGTGATATCAATGCCAAGTTCCATTAAGCGTGCATACAATGTAGGAAAATGTTCTTTGACAAATTCTGCAGGTTTATGGGTGATATCAAGCCAAACATGACGTATGCCCAGACGTTTGATTTCATAATCAATAGCGCGCGCTACAATATCGCGTGGTGCTAATTCTGCACGCTCATCAAAGCGCAGCATAAAGCGTTCACCGTCAGGAAGACGTAAATAGGCACCTTCGCCACGCATCGCTTCGGTAATTAAAAAGGAGCGAGCTTGAGGATGGTACAAACAGGTTGGATGGAATTGGTTGAATTCCATATTGGCAACACGACAGCCTGCACGATAAGCCATGGCAATACCATCACCCGTCGCAATGTCGGGATTCGATGTATATAAATAAGCTTTCATTGCACCGCCACAGGCAAGGGCAGTAAATGGTGCTAAAAAGGTATGTACTTTTTCGGTTTTTTCATCTAATGCATAAAGGCCTAGAGCACGGCTTTCAGCTTCAGGATTTAATTTTTGTGCGGTAATTAGATCTATCGCGATATAGTTTTCAAAGATCTGAATATTTGATTTTTCTTGGGCGCGTTCTACCAATGTTGTGGAAATTGCACGTCCAGTTGCATCCGCTGCATGAATAATACGGCGCTGAGAGTGGCCACCTTCTCGGGTCAGATGTAGCTGTTCTTGTTCGTCTAAAGTAAATTGCACCCCTTGATTCAGTAGAAAATCGACAGAGGGCTTACCACCTTCAACGGTTTGTTTTACCGCCGCCATTTCACATAAATGTGCACCTGCAATCATGGTGTCATCGATATGTTGTTCAATGGAATCTGTTTTATCGAGGACGGCTGCCACGCCACCTTGGGCAAAATATGTACTGGCATCCGTCAGCGTCGATTTAGCTAAAACAGCAATATTAAAATGATCTGGTAACGAGAGGGCTAAACTTAAACCTGCACCGCCACTTCCCACAATAATCACATCAAATTGATGTGTCGTGTTTAAATTAGACATGTCCATCAGCTAATTTTAAAAATGTCCGATCATCACAACTGTTTTTGCCTAAAAACGCAATGACTATAAATTAACTAAATAATGAAAAATATTCATGGATCTGTAATATTTAAGGAATGTTTAAGATTGTTTATCCTAAATATTCATCAAACATTTTATTACGAAGCCTAGACTTGCATTGTGATAAAAACTAACGTATTTCAAATGATAAGCACAATTGAGTGAATGCTAACAATGAATAAATCGTATTTACAAAAGGGACTTTATGCAGCTGTGTTTACGGTTGCTAGCGTACAAACGCAGGCAGCAGGTCCTGTTGATTTTTCCAATTTGGTTGAACAGGTCAGCCCAGCTGTCGTAAGCGTGAATGTGGTTAAAAAGCTCAGTCAAGAAGAGCTTTTACAGCAGCAAGTCCCAGAAATATTACGACGCTTTTTTGGTAATCAGGTCGTTATCCCGCAGCAAAAAATGCCGCAAGAAAAGACCGGTTATGGAAGCGCATTCTTTATTAGTAAAGATGGTTATCTATTAACTAATCACCATGTGGTAGAAGATGCATCGAAAGTCACCATCGTATTGAATGACCGCCGTGAAATTGATGCCACCGTTGTGGGTAGTGATGAGCGGACTGATGTGGCTTTGCTAAAGGTGAAAGGTTCAAATTTTCCAGAGCTACGCACAGGTAATGTTGACCGTTTACGTGTAGGTGAGCCAGTGTTGGCTATTGGTTCACCATTTGGTTTTGACTATTCAGCTTCGGCAGGGATTGTCAGTGCGAAAATGCGCAATATGATGGGAGAAACCTCGGTTCCATTTATTCAAACTGATGTGGCGTTGAACCCCGGAAACTCAGGTGGTCCTTTGTTTAACCAGTCTGGTGAAGTGGTTGGGGTGAACTCTCGTATCTTTAGTGGTACGGGCGGCTATATGGGTTTATCGTTCTCGATTCCTATTGATGTGGCGATGGATGTTGCAGACCAATTAAAGAAAAACGGCAAGGTGACACGTGCTTATTTAGGCGTCATGCTGCAAGATATCGACCGTAATCTAGCTGAGTCGTATAATCTTTCAAAACCTGAGGGCTCATTGATTACTCAAGTTGCACCGAATTCACCCGCAGCAAAAGCTGGCTTTAAAGCGGGTGATGTCATTTTGAAATTTAATGGTACACCGATTTCACGTACTGGCGAACTACTGAATTATCTCAATCGTACAGGTCCTAATCAAAGTATTCAGCTTGAAGTATTACGTGATGATAAACGCCAAAACATTTCAGCAACCTTGATCACTGCACCAGATGATACGCCTGCAAAAGCTGAAATTGCACCTGTGAAAAAAGGCCCGGTGATTGGGGTGTCAATTCGTAATTTAACTGCAGATGAATTAAAGCAACTGAGTGTGAAAGGTGGTGTATTAATTCAAGATGTACGAGCTAGTGGTATTGCTGCACAAGCGCGAATTCAGCCGGGTGACGTTGTGACTCAAGTTAATAATAAAGCTGTGAATAATGCAGAAGATTTTGTGAAAGTTATTTCAGAATTGAAAAATGGCAGCATTGCACGTGTTTCTTTGATTCGTCAGGGGCAACGTGCGATTGTGGGCATGCGCATTCAATAATGATTTGCTGAATGAAAACCACTCCAAGCGAGTGGTTTTTTTAACTTTAGTGTTTTTGCAATTTACCCTTAGATAAAAATGAGTAGACTGTGGAGCATATTTTAAAATTTGCAGGACGCTATGAGCGATATCTTTGATTTAAAAATTACAGTTCAAGCTGAACATATCGACACATTAAATCATGTGAATAACGTGGTGTACGTCAGTTGGATGCAAGATGTCGCGACAGCACATATTGAAGCCTTGGGTTTAGGTTTAAAAGAATATATTGAATTGAAGCATGCCATGGTTGCTGTTGAGCATCATGTGCAATATCGCAAAGCAGCAGTTGAAGGTGAGGAGATTATTCTGCGAACGTGGCTCAATGATATCAATGCGTTGTATTCATTTCGTCAGTATGTATTTTATCGACCTAAAGACAAAGCGATATTATTTACAGGCAATACACAGTGGGCATGCATTGAAATTGCTACAGGCCGTCCAAAACGCATGTCGCCAACCTTTACCCAAGCGTATCAACCTATTGCGGATAGCCTAAATCCGCTGGATTTTAGTGCTTATGATCTCTGAGTTTGATTTCAAAGTAATATTTCAAACCAAGACCAGCCAAGTTCTACATGCAGGAAAAGTGGTTAGCATAAAAGCAATGCATTATTTTCGATACTTTGAAAAATCCATCTGCTATAATCCTCGGCAATTTCTATTCGGCTTTTGCTATGCATAAAGAATTGCATGCATAGCGCTTTTATTTTTCCAAGGTAGCCCATGGCGCAAGCTAAAAAATCTGTTGATATAAAAAACATTCGTAACTTCTCGATCATTGCGCATATCGACCATGGTAAGTCGACGCTTGCCGACCGATTTATTCAAACTTGTGGTGGCCTGCAAGATCGTGAAATGCAGGCACAGGTTCTAGATTCTATGGAATTAGAACGTGAGCGTGGTATTACGATTAAAGCTACGTCTGTGACTTTGTATTACACTCATCCTAACGGTGAAGAATACCAGCTTAACTTTATTGACACACCTGGGCACGTTGACTTTTCTTATGAAGTTTCACGTTCACTTGCTGCATGTGAAGGCGCATTATTGGTGGTCGATGCTGCACAAGGTGTAGAAGCCCAGTCTGTTGCTAACTGCTATACAGCAATTGAACAAGGCTTAGAAGTCCTACCTGTTTTAAATAAAATCGATTTGCCGCAAGCAGAGCCAGAGCGTGTTATTCAAGAAATTGAAGACATTATTGGTATCGAAGCGACTGAAGCACCTACATGTTCAGCTAAAACCGGTCTAGGCATTGAAGGGGTGCTTGAAACACTAGTCAATGTCATTCCTGCACCCGAAGGCGATCGTAATGCACCATTACAAGCCTTAATTGTTGACTCTTGGTTCGACAACTATTTGGGCGTGGTTTCTTTAGTTCGTATTAAAGAAGGTCGTGTGCGTAAAGGCGATAAAATGTTGATGAAATCAACTGGTCAAACGCACATCATCACCTCAGTAGGTATTTTTAATCCTAAACATACAGAAACTGACATGCTCGAAGCAGGTGAAGTTGGTTTCGTGATCGCGGGTATTAAAGATATTTTTGGTGCTCCAGTTGGTGATACGATTACCTTGGCAACTACACCAGAAGTTCAAAGCTTACCGGGTTTCAAAAAAGTGAAACCACAGGTCTATGCAGGTTTATTCCCAATCGATTCAAGTGAATTTGAACCGTTCCGTGAGGCGCTGCACAAACTGCAAATTAATGACTCAGCGTTGTTCTTTGAACCTGAAAGTTCAGATGCACTTGGTTTTGGCTTCCGTTGTGGCTTCTTGGGTATGCTGCACATGGAAATTGTACAAGAACGTTTAGAACGTGAGTATGATCTGGACCTGATTTCTTCAGCACCAACCGTAATTTATGAAGCGGTGATGAAAAATGGTCAAACCATTTATATCGACAGTCCTTCTAAAATGCCTGATGGTTCAACAGTTGAAGACTTACGTGAGCCAATTGCTGAATGTCACATTTTAGTACCGCAAGAATACTTGGGTAATGTGATGACTTTATGTGTTGAACGTCGCGGCGTTCAAAAGAATATGAAGTTTATGGCGAACCAAGTGGCCATTACGTTTGAAATCCCAATGGCTGAAGTAGTTATGGATTTCTTTGATAAATTGAAATCATGTTCACGCGGTTTTGCATCGTTAGATTATAACTTTGTGCGTTTTGAGAGTTCATCTCTAGTTAAGGTGGATGTGTTAATCAACGGTGAAAAGGTTGATGCCTTGGCCATGATTTGCCACCGACAAGATGCTCGCCATCGTGGTATTGCACTTGTGGAAAAAATGAAAGATTTAATTCCACGTCAAATGTTCGATGTGGCTATTCAAGCAGCGATTGGTGCACAAATCATTGCACGTTCAACTGTAAAAGCGATGCGTAAAAACGTTTTGGCTAAATGTTATGGTGGTGACGTGTCGCGTAAGAAGAAACTTCTTGCGAAACAAAAAGAAGGTAAGAAACGTATGAAACAAGTGGGCAGCGTCGAAATCCCACAAGAAGCGTTCCTTGCTGTATTGAAAGTAGAAAGATAATAAATAGAGGTTTATGAGCTCATGGATTTTGACTTTAATTTGATCCTTGTTCCTACCACAGTCATTTTTTTCTTAATTTGGCTGTTGGATAAGTTTGTCTGGAAGCAACGGCAGACCAAAGGTAAAGGGAATGAAAATGTCGTTATCGCATGGGCTTATGATTTCTGGCCGATTCTAGCGATAGTTTTGGTGATGCGTTCATTCTTATATGAGCCATTTAATATTCCATCTGACTCTATGGTTCCAACCTTAGAAACAGGTGATTTTATTGTGGTAAATAAATATCAGTATGGCGTACGTTTACCTATCGTCAATAAAAAAATTCTTGATGTCGGTGAACCTGAGCGTGGTGATGTCATTGTATTCCGTTATCCACCACAACCAACCATCAGCTATATTAAACGAGTGGTCGGTTTACCAGGTGATCATATTATTTACGATCATGGTCAACTGAGTGTGAATGGTCAAAAGGTGGCAAAAGTTCCTGTAGAATTTAGCCGTGAAAAAGATCAACTTGATACACCTACACCGATTTATCATAAAGAAACCATGGGTAAGCATACGTTTACCATGCGTGAGCTTGAAGGCGTCAATGTTGCGCGCCAAGCACCATTTATCAACTATGTTGAAAATGGTAAATATTCAACAGAAAATGGTTTATATTGGGAGGTTAAGGTTCCTGAAGGTCACTATTTCGCGATGGGGGATAATCGTGATCAAAGTGCGGACAGTCGTTTTTGGGGCTTTGTGCCTGAAGAAAACCTCACTGGACGTGCTTTTTACAAGTGGATGCATAAGGAACCTGGTTTAAAACTGCCTTCATTTAGTCGTAATGGCAGTATTGATTAGTCTTACATCAGGAAAATAAAATGAGACATCAACGGGGAACGTCTTATATCGCAATTTTAATTGCTGTGATTGGTTTTGCTTTTTTAGCTAAAGTTGTTATTGCGGTTTGGGGGCCGTATCTCGATAACAAAATGATTAATGGGTTAATCGAGGAGCAGTTAAAAAGTGGACCTGCGAATATTAGTCCAAGTAAATTTGTTCAAGAAATGGATAAAAGATTTTCAATGAACAGTATTCGCGATGTTAGTTTTAAAGATATTGCTCAAGTCTCTAATGAAAAGGGGCTTGAAGTAAAAACGGATTATGAAATAAGAAAACCTTTCTTATTGAATATTGATATTGTGTTGAAGTTCGAGAAAAGTTTTGATCAAAGCTCAGTCCAAGCTAAATGAAGCTCGTTTAGCAAGTCGTATCGGTTATCAGTTTAAACAACCTGAATTGTTACAACTGGCCTTGACCCACCGATCGGTGAGCCATAAATACAATTATGAACGCCTAGAATATCTGGGCGATTCATTGTTGGGTATGATAATTGCCAATTATCTGTACCATGCCTACCCGCATGAAAATGAAGGGCGTCTAACGCGTATGCGTGCGACACTGGTTCGTCAGGAAGCGCTAGGAAAAATTGCCAATGACTTAAAACTCAGTCAAGAATTAATCTTGAGTACAGGTGAGTTGAAATCTGGCGGTCATCATCGTGAGTCTATACTTGCGGATACCGTTGAATCGATCATTGGTGCAATCTATGTCGATTGTCAGGATTTAAAAATTCTGGAACCGATTGTTCTTAAATGGTATGTGCCATATTTAGATCATATTGAACCAACTGATCAACTGAAAGATCCTAAATCACGTTTGCAAGAGTATTTACAAGCACGTAAAAAACCTCTCCCGGTTTACGAGGTTGTAGATATTCAGGGTGATGCTCCGAACCAACATTTTAAAGTTGAATGTACAGTTGAAGGGCTCCCTGTTAAATACGGTGAAGGTTCAAGCCGTCGCTTTGCTGAACAGGCAGTAGCGGCAGAAATCTTAGAAATTTTGGAGAAAAAGTCTTAATGACTACTCATTCCGATCACGTAGATGCTGATCACGAGTCGCAAGGCGACAGTAACGATTTAATTAGTCAGTTCTTTAGTGCACAAGGCACTGAAATTCCAGCCGATTTTAAAAGTGGGTTTGTGGCGATTGTTGGTCGTCCAAACGTGGGTAAATCAACGTTGATGAACCATATTTTGGGTCAAAAACTTTCCATTACCTCTCGTAAACCACAGACCACACGTCATAAAATTGTGGGTATTGACTCACGCGAAAAATCTCAAGCGGTATTCGTAGATACCCCGGGGATGCACAAAAAAGAAGTCCGTGCCATTAATAAAATGATGAACCGTGCGGCACATTCTGCACTTCGTGATGTGAACTTAGTTTTGTTTGTGATTGATGCAGACAAATGGACACAGAATGATGATTTAGTGTTAGAGAAGCTAAAAAATGCCGATATGCCAGTGATTCTTGTGATCAATAAAATTGATACACTAGAGAATAAAAACCATGCATTACCATTGATACAAGAGCGTGCAAAATTAATGAATTTTGCAGAAATTGTTCCTGTATCAGCATTACGTGGTGCAAATTTAGATCATTTGCGCAGCACGATTGAAAAATATTTGCCGTTCCAACCACCACTGTATTCACTTGAGCAATTGACCGATCGTTCAGAGCGTTTCCTTGCGTCTGAAATTATCCGTGAAAAAATCATGCGTCAATTGGGTGAAGAGCTGCCTTATGATTTAACGGTTCAAATTGAGTCGTTTAAAACAGAAGAAGCAACGGTAAATCCAAAAACAGGTCGTCCTAAAGTGGCGTGTACCTATATTGATGCGACGATTTTTGTCGATCGCTCTGGTCAGAAAGCTATTGTGATTGGTGAGAAAGGTGCCAAACTGAAAAAAATCGGTATGGATGCACGTGTGGATATGGAAAAAATGTTCGAGCAAAAGATCATGTTGACGCTTTGGGTGAAAGTCAAAGGCGGTTGGTCTGATGATGAACGTGCGTTGAAAAGCTTGGGTTATAGCGATATCTAATCGTTAAATAACAAACTTTGAGGGAAGAGTAATGATGAAAGTATTAGCTGTAGTGGCATGTGTTTTGTTTCTACAAGGGTGTATTCATAAAATCGTTACTGTTCCTGTCAAAGTGGCTTATAAAACCACAAAAGGCGTGGTTAAAGGTACTGCTGCAGTTGTGGGTGCAGTCATTCCAGATGGGGATGAAGATGAAGACGACAAGAAAAAGAAAGACAAGGATTAATATTTCAAATCATGCGTAATGAGATACTGCATGGTTATTTAATTCACCATCGTAAATATCGTGAAAAAAGTCATATTGTGCACTTGTTTACTCAGGAGCATGGTCGAATTGATGGTATTCTCAGGCAAACGCCACCTCCCCAGTATCAACCAATTTGCTTGCAAGCATCTGGTAAGTCCGAACTTAAAAACTTTAGTAAACTCGAAATTGTAAATCAACCGATTTTCTTTTTTGGTGATGCTTTTTTTTCAGGGTTTTATCTGAATGAAGTCTTATTGAGATTATGTCCCTTAGAGGTTGAGATGCCTGAGACATTTGCTCAATATGCACACACCTTGGAAAAACTTCAATGCATGTCTGTCCAGGCCCACCCAGATCTATTCTTACGGCAAATCCTTAGACAATTTGAGCATGTGCTGCTTGAAGAGTTGGGTTTTGCGTTGGATTTTTCAACTGATGCAAATCAACAGCAAATTCAGCCTCATGAAAATTATCAATTTCATTTAAACGAAGGTTTTCAACCTGTCATTAAAGCCTCACGCGCAACATTGTCAGGTCAACATATTTTAAGTATGTGTGATTATGAAAAAGGTGGGGAATTTAATCCTGAACAGTTACAATTACTGTCTAAGTTGTACCGACAAATGATTACTTCCTTGCTTGGCGATCGTCCATTAAAAAGTCGTCAATTGTGGATACAGAATTCTCAAACTCAACGTCATTAGGAAAGAATTATGGCAGCTTTGCTTGGTGTAAATATTGACCATGTGGCAACACTACGAAATGCACGTGGGACAACTTATCCAGATCCTGTGAATGCCGCAATTATTTGTGAGCAAGCGGGGGCGGAAGGGATTACGCTGCATTTACGTGAAGATCGTCGCCATATTAAAGATGATGATGTACGTCGTATGCGTTCTGTATTAAAAACCCATATGAACCTTGAAATGGCAGTGACCAATGAAATGGTTGAATTTGCCAAAGAGATTCAGCCGCATCATGTATGCTTTGTTCCTGAAAAGCGTGAAGAAGTCACGACTGAAGGCGGTCTAGATGTGGTTGGGCATTTTGAAGATGTGAAAAACGCGACTCAAGCACTCGCGGCGATTGGTTGCGAAGTTTCATTATTTATTGATGCTGACTTTGCTCAAATTGATGCAGCGATTGCCTGTGGTGCGCCTACGATTGAGTTGCATACAGGTGCATATGCAGATGCTGAAACACCTGAAGCGCAGAAGGCAGAGCTGGAACGTATTATTCAAGGTGCTGAATATGCCGCATCTAAAGGTTTGATTGTGAACGCTGGCCATGGCTTAAATCTTGACAATGTCACTCCGATTGCGCGCATTGCGCAAATTCATGAACTAAATATTGGTCACTCGATTATTGCTGATGCAGTGTTTATTGGATTGGCACAGTCTGTAAAACAAATGAAAGCTGCGATTAAAGCCGCACGTTAATTTTTAAGTAAAGTATATGTCAAATATTGATTATGATACCCTAATGAAGCCAGTCATTGGCTTCTTGGGGTGTGAAACACCAAAAGCATGGCTAGATGAAGCTTTAAATAATTTGGATATCCTGATGCAGGATCATGCCAATTGTGAAAAGAAAGCAGCAAGTACAGCAATGAATTTGATGTTTCGTTATAGTTTTTTCTCGGATTTACAAATCAAACTGGCACAGCTAGTACGTGAAGAAATGCTGCACTATGAGCAAGTGCTGGAACTGATGGCAAAACGTGGTCAGGAATGGACTGCAATCAGTGCTGGTCGGTATGCAGGTGGTCTACGCAAAGAAGTACGGACTTATGAGCCAGAAGCGTTAATTGATATCTTGGTGATTGGCGCATTCGTTGAAGCACGTTCATGCGAGCGTTTCTATGCGCTTGCACCACATGTAGATGAAGAGTTGGGGCGTTACTACCGCTATTTGCTAAAGTCTGAATCACGCCATTATAAGGACTATTTAGCATTGGCCATGGATGTGGCGACGACCAATAAGCTAAAGAACCCGAAAGAAGATATTCAGATGCGTATTGAGCATATTCGTGAAGTTGAAAAAAATTTGATTAGCAGCCCAGATGATTTATTCCGCTTTCATAGTGGTGTGCCAGTCAAAGCAGCTTGATAAAATAATCCTCCAAAATGGGGGATTTTTTATGCACTTAAAATAAACGATAATAAGAATTATTTACAATTGTCTTGGGTGAATCTAAAATGAAACGATCTCTATGAATCAAACAATTTAAGCTCACTTATTCAATATGAAATTACAATTCACTTTACTCTGTATCGCTTTGTGTGCGGTTGGTCAGGCTGAAGCGCATTATCCTTATGTTGCACCTCTAAACTATCAAACATTTAATAATCATAGTGCCATTCTTTCTGGTTTTTATGACAATCCGTTTGTTTCTGAAATAGCCATTAAAAACTTTAATTTCCATGTACATACACCGTCAGGTGAAAAGCTGCATTTAACGGATGCTGATTGGGCAAAAACTCAAACAGTCAGCAGTTATAGTTTAGAAAATAAGCAGGATGGCACGTATCGTATTCGCGGTGAAAAGCAGGGAAGTACAGCGCGTTTTGCTTATGATCAAAAGCAGTGGAAAGCGTTAATCAATGGTGTGCGTGATCCTCAAAAAACTGCGAATGCAAATGTCATTTATACAGTCGAGTTGACTAAAAAGTCGCAAATCAAAAGTATTCAAACGCAGGAAATCATTGAAACTTTTGTATCACGTCGTGTAACGTCTACACAAGTGGTGAATCATTTACATGATGGCTTTGATGTGCAATTTAAAACTCATCCGAATGCCATTATGCAAAATGACCCTGTCCAACTGAAAGTGCTAGATCAGAAAAAAGCGGTTGCGGGTTTGCAGATTGAAATTTTGCAGCAAACAACGGATTACAGCCGTGAAGGAAAAGTTTATAAAACGCTTAAAACTGATCAAGATGGAAACTTAAATTTTAACCTATCAGATTGTGGTCAGTATTTACTGAAAATTGACTATCAACAGCCTTTTGAAATGAAGGGAGATGCATTAAAACGATATAAATATACCTTGAGTTTTAATGTGATCTGAGGTGATAAAAAGAGAAAAAGCTCTGCGATTTGCGGAGCTTTTTTATGAAAAGGATTTAGCTATCTTTAGGTTCAAGATAAAACATCGATAAGCCTATCAATAAAATTAAACTGGTTTGAGTGAAAAAGTGTTTATTAAAACCACCATAATATTGCTGCGAATAGCCTGCAATCAATAAATAACCCGTTAAATAAAGCAATCGATAATATCGGCTCTCAAAACAATAACAGACACTTGCAAAACATAAAATCAGGCAACCAATCACCATATAGTGGATATCCCAAATGATGGTGTTGATTGCAAATAAAAGTGCTGAAAGTGCGCCGATAGATAAATTACGCAGGCTTTCAAACCCATGAAAAATGTGCATCAAAGCTAATATGAAGAATGGCAATAGAGCAAGTGCATATTTTATTCTTATACTGTTTTGCGTCATGAGCATAAAATTTTGCTGTTTCTCAACAATGGGGCTAGTACTGATGCTTAGCCTAAGCCATTGCAGGGTTAAGTGTTCAGGGATGTTGGCTTTAACTAAAAATTTGAGAGTGGCTTGTGGTGGAATAATATAATTTTCTTGGAATTCATGGCCATAAAACATCCATGACTTATTGGTCTCTAGTGTGTGATATTGCGTATTTTTTTGAGTTGAGATGTTAAAAAGTTGTCCAGTTGCATTTAACCCAGCTTTCATACATGGTGTTTCTTTCTCGTGAACAATACATAACGGCAGTACCGAAATTTCAAGATCTTTTCGTGTTTGTTGCTGACCTGCAAAATCGATATGAACATATAGTTGATCAGATTGGTTTTGCAGTGTAATCGGTGTACTCGCCCAATATTGTCCTTCTGTCATCTCGTTTAAGACAGATTCAGATATTTCCGGAATAGTATTGTGATTTTGAATCTGCTGAGGTGGAATCAACCATTGTAGGTTGCTGTCAAGAAGGGTGTTCGATTCACTATTATATAAATTGGGTGGTGTTTTGAAGTGTTGTTCAATTTCACTTTCGGGTGTGCAGCTCACCAAATAAATTGCAAATGGACTGATAAAAATTAAAAGAAAAATGAATGCAGTGAGATAGTGTTTTAAGGCAGTTTTATTTGATTCAACATCAACTTGAATGAACATTTTTTTTATTTTAATGACAATGACTTATAGATTATATGTAAATCATAGGCATTAAAAAAGCCCATTTAAATAAATGGGCTTTAGAATTTGGCTCTCCAACCTGGGCTCGAACCAGGGACCTGCGGATTAACAGTCCGTCGCTCTACCGACTGAGCTATTGGAGAATCTGAATGCGATTATAAGCAGATTTTGAGGAGGGTCAAGCTAAAAATACCAATATGAGGAGAAATGCGTGATAGATGTTTTTTATTTGAACAAAAAGAATGATTTTTTAGAAAAAATGAATCTTAGGCTTGCAAAGAAAAAATTCAATTGATACTCTGAATGCAACAACAGAGCGTTTAAACATATGTTTAAACAGTGTGGATTTAAACCCAACTTGCCAGCACTAAAATGGCTAAACAGGAGAAAGCGAATGAATACGCTGACTATTTCTCAGATTTTTTCAAACTTTTCTTTTTATCAAGAAAACTATCTTTCCATTATTAGTAATCAAGAGCAATATCAAACACCTGTCGAAGGTGCATACGTTGACGTTTGGCCTTTGGGTCAACGTGACTTGGCATTGGGTGATTTATTACAATTGTGGTTTAGTGAAAAATGGTTGATCAACGCGCCATGTCATTTACGTTTTGAACATCAAGATGATGGTCGTCGTATTCCGTTGCAACGCAAGCAAGACTTGTATTTATACCAATTGGCAGGTAATGCATTATCAGGCTCAAATCGTTCTAAAGTATGGTCTATTTCAGAACAACGGGAACTTCGTGTTGAGTTAGATAGTGCTTTAAAATATTACTGCTTTCAAAAGGGCAGTAATCGCATTGATCTAAGCGAAGGCCAATTAATTCGTGCCTTACATTCAGCAATTTAAGTTTGAATCATCATCTGCTCGCATTGAATTGCGAGCAGAAAAATAAAAATATTAAGGACGTATAATCATGCAGGTTGCAGTTGCATGTGCATAAAGTTTGCCATTGTCATCAATAATTTTCCCTTCAGAAATCCCTAAATTTTTACTGATATTAATGACTTTTCCTATAGCTGTAAGTTCAACATTCTTTGGGATCGGACGACACATTTTAATATTTAAGTCGATGGTGCCATAACCCACACCAGCCTCTAATAACGTGTGAATGGCACAACCTGTCACCGAGTCGAGTACCGTAGCAGCAAAGCCACCATGCACACCGCCAAGTGGATTTAAGTGTCGTGCATCTGCTTTAGCCTTAAAGCTAATACTGCCCTCAGATACTTCATAAGGCTGCATAGGAATAGTTTCGCTAATACTTGCTGGTGGAATTTTCCCTGCACACATGGCTTGTAAAAGTTGCAGTCCAGTCATTTCTTTTGGATTCATTATTTTGGCCTATTTTATGAGTTCTGAAAAGGAATCTGAGCTTAACATAGCTAATTGTTGAAATTATTGTCAAGTTGATTCTTTGACGCTTTCATTGAGTAATCTTGCTTTGGTATTTACGTGGGTTGTATAAAGAATAGCTGTAGGTATAGGGAGTAAAGGGAAGTAAGCATGATGTGAAAAATAACGCGAAATGCATCTAAAAAAATAAGTAATAAATCTATTGTATATACTTGATTTTTCACAGATGATGGGTAAAACATAAAAGATATCAGCTGATTATAAGTCGAAGTGAGACTTATATTTAGAATAAAAATACAGTGAAAAGTCATGAAAACGTTTTTAAATTTGTGGATGCCCATTTTTTCAGTAATACCATTTTAATGCTTGGTGGTTTATTCGATACGATTTTTTTATCTCATTTTTCAGCATAACATGTCACTGCAATGGTTGTTTGTTTGGGTATCTACAGTTTAGTTTTTGTCTCGGGTATGGGTATTTTGCAAGGCATGATGCAGGAACTGGCGGAAGCAAATGGGCGCAAAGCGTATCCGGAATTACAGCTGATTATTAAGCAAAGTATCATCATTGTGCTCTGTCTTTCAGGTGGTGCGGCTTGGCTTTTTACTCATGCAGAACCATTGTTCAATATCTTAAGAGCTGACGAAGAAATAAGAGCATTAATTCAACCGTGTTTGGTTTTGATGGCTTTAACCATTCCTGGGTATTTTTTATTACGAATTCTTTTTATTTACACGCAAACCTGTGGGCAGGCAAAGCGAGTGTTTTATGCAAACACGCTGTATTTAATAATAAAAGCTTTGTACACGACAAAAAAAGATAACTCATTGAAATAATGGCATAATACTTGTTTTCTGACGACGAATATGATGACACATTTCAATGAGTTACATCTCATCTTAAACAAATATCTAAAGTGGAACA
>NZ_VOZH01000070.1:0-8300 GCF_013419875.1 Acinetobacter sp. YH12049
CCAGCGTACGGCCCACAGAATGATGTCACGCTGAAAATGCCGGCCTTTGAATGGGTTCATGTGCAGCTCCATCAGCAAAAGGGGATGATAAGTTTATCACCACCGACTATTTGCAACAGTGCCGATAGTACCCCCTTGGCGGAAGGTTTCCTTCATGGAAAATCTCTTTCTTAATCTTTAATAAAACATTTATTCTTTAACTTTAGATTATAAATGAAAACTACGATCAATAAAACCTTCAAACAATGTAATAATTAAAAGTTTTATTCATTGTAATTTATAATGTTGCTGAAACTATTACTTTCAAAGTACAAGACAGGGAATAATAAAAAAGATCCCCTCAATGTGTAGGCAAGGAGGAGACCTTTTTGTCAACCATTTTTGAAAAATATTTTATTTTTCTTTCAAAATTCCTTTTATTTTTACTAATCTTTTAAATATGGCATTTTGTGAACAGTGCATCTTTCTTGCAATTTCACGCTGCGTATACCCTTCAATAGCCAATAAAGTCAAAACTTAATTCATCATTCATATTTCAAATACAATTTATGGAAACTCAAGACCTAATTATTGACTTATTACGTTGCAATATTTACCATAGTCGGTAGGTGGGAACATATCGATAACTACTTTACACCGCTTACGAACCTTGCACTTCCAATGCTTCCTTTGCCATCTGTTCATATTCCTCAATGCCAGACACTAATGCAAACTCAGCGATTGAAACTGGGTATGCTGCGTCAAGTTCGATAATATGCTCTTTCATTTTAGGCCAGTAATATCCACCAGCTTCCTTATAAGCAAGAATTAAAGCTTCTAACCCTTCTTCCCCAAAAGCTTTATAGTTGAAAACAAAGTCATTTGAAATATCTGTAACCTTAGCTTCAGTCCAATCGATTAATCCAGTCACATTAGCATCTTTATCAATCATAGTATGTCCAGCATGTACATCTCCATGAATCAGCCCAGTTTTCTTAGGCCACATATCATCATCATTCATCCATGCTTGCCATCTGTTCCATAGATTCTCACCTACCCCAAACTTTGCTCTTACCGCCTCCATACGCTGCTTCATTGACATTCTTGCTTCTTCCGGTGTGTGTACTACAATGTCAAGCTCCGTGGCTTTATTACTAGGTATGCTATGAAGCGCTGCTAGCAACCTACCTAGCGACTTGTGAAATAATTCTGGAACATTATTTATGTCTATCTCCCAAATATAGTTACCTATGTTATGATCTATCGTACCTGCTGGCACACCATCTAACTTTTTATAAGCTATTAGTTCCTCTGTGTAAATGATCCAGTTTGGTACCTGAAAGGATATAGCGTACTTATTTACCAAATCCAAAGCTTGTTTTTCTACCTTTGTTCTAGGCATCACATCTTCCCGTCTAGGCAATCTTAGAACCCAATCAATTCCATTATTATCTTGTGCAAAAACAGCTTGAAAATCAAGCCCTGATTCATTAAACTGTATCGTTTCTTCTTTTAGAAAAAGATTGTGTTTTTTTGCTATCTCAATTACTTGTTTAATATCTTTACTCATTAAAAATCACTCCCGACTTTAGCTTTTATATAGCAATTATAAACTTTCAGCATGCTTGGATAAAGCATTAATAATTTCATCCCAATCATCATTGTGTAGCTCATGCCCAGTACCATCCAGGCTAACTAGCACAGCATTAGATATAATTTTAGAAAGATGCTCTCCATGCTCATGAGGTATAATAGGATCATCAGTCCCATGAATAACTAGTGTAGGAACATTAATTTGATGGGTTCTAGATAAATATAATCCCCATCCTTTTACATATCCATGGTTTTCCATCCTCTCCATATTACTAGCTCGATCAAAATCCCTCCCAGCTAATTTCCTTATTTTCTCTTCATTAAATGGATGCTTAGTTCCTACGAGAACTTTACTCCTATCCATAACATACTTGATAACTTCCTCTTTATCTTCCCAGTTGTTGATGTTAATTTTGGCAAAAACTTCTGTTACTTTGCTATCCTTCTTAGGAAGACTAGAATCATAGTTCGATGTCATAACTAGTGAAATTGTAAGAACTCTATGGGGGTGTTTAAGAGCTACTATCTGCGTAATAATTCCACCCATCGACATACCGACTATGTGAGCCTTATCAACCCTATACGCATTTAGTACCTGAATTGCATCATCAGCTAAATCCTCAAAGGTATATTCTGGATGACCATACTCATAAGTAATTGATTTGCCTACATCCCGATTATCATAACGTATAACATGAAACCCTTGATTGCTTAGCTTCCTACAAAAGTCTTCTTCCCACCAAATCATTGATGAAGTAGCTCCCATTATTAATAAGATAGTTGGATCATTAGTATCTCCAAAACTCTCAGTACAAATATAAACATCATTAAAACGAATTATTCTTTCTGTCATAGATAACCACCTTCATATATCTTTATCTAGTCTAAATTAAAATCGAGTGACTCGATCAGCAACAGCTTCGAATAATAACTCTTTAATTCTTTCAGAGTATAGGAAGTATAAAGCACCTTTTCACCCCTAAGCTGAAGTATCATACCCGAAATTGCTGCTCATTTTTATTGCCTAAGCCCCAGAATTTAGCTTCACAGCGCCTAAAGCAGGTCGTATTTTGGTCGATTTGACCGAAAAGTGCCTGGCGAATGGATCTCTAGCCGACAGTTGCCCCACCGGCCTGCCGCAAAGGCTGACAGTGCATGGATTGAGAACTTAGGCGCGTCAATTAAATAGGCAAGTCTGCGATGGGTCGAACAGGCTGGGAGTCAGTGGCGGGGCTCGCTCTGGCGGCAATTCGTGCTGTTTGGCAGCGTCAACCTTAGCGGCTTTCTGCCTGAGGTAATTAAGAATCAGCTCAATCACCTTCGGGTCTTCAATGCTTGCAATCACTTTGACTTGGCCACCGCAGTGTTCACAGACCTCGATGTCGATGTTGAAAACACGCTTGAGTCGTTGCATCCAGGTCATAGCGCGGTGGCGCTCTGCGGGGCTCTTGTCACACCAGCCAGTATCGAGACCTTCCGATTGATCGGGCTTTTTGCCCCGCTTAGCGGGTGTTACTTGAACGCGGTGTTTGCTGTTCGGTGCAAAAAGCCCGTGGAATCGAGTAAGGTTGACCCTAGGCTTGGGTACCAAAGCCGCTAGCTTGGCAATGAAATCCAGTGGTTCGAAGATCACATGCGTAGTGCCATTGCGGTAAGGGGTTTTGAGCTCGTAGCGGATTTGTCCATTGGCGGTCAATGCCAGACGCTTTTCCGAGATCGCTGGCCGACTGATATAGCGACACAGGCGCTCAAGCTTATCTCGCTGATGCGCTTCGGCCATGACACCGGCGTGTAGCGAGAAGCCGGCATAGTTCGCCACTCGGCTGTTGGTGTCGGCCTGATTCTCTCGCCCCGGTAAGGTTTGTAGGGTGAAGACCTTGCGCCCCTGCTGAGGACCGGTGGCGATGCGATAGGTCACTGATGCGCCCTGCAGTTGCGTCAGCACATCGCCTTCCTCCTCTTCCAGAGTCAACCAGGTATTCTCGGCATCGCGCTCTAATACGCCTCGCTTTTCCAGACAGCGAGCAATGCGATGGCTAAGCGTGTGGACGAGGGTATTCAGCTCATCGTGGGTCGGCGCTGTGGGCGGACAAAATAGTTGGGAACTGGGAGGGGTGGAAATGGAGTTTTTAAGGATTATTTAGGGAAGAGTGACAAAATAGATGGGAACTGGGTGTAGCGTCGTAAGCTAATACGAAAATTAAAAATGACAAAATAGTTTGGAACTAGATTTCACTTATCTGGTTAACTAATCTAGCTAACCTGCCGCTCAGCTTAGTACGATCCTATATCCAACTGATCATAATCCTTTCATCAGTATCCCAAATTAAATCCCCCTCCTAGACTGCCTCACCAACACTTTACAGTGATCCCGTATTTCCGGACAGGTGATTGATTTTTTTCGCTTGTACAGGTGTTAAGCCACAGTTATCTTGATGTGGACATTATGCATTGTAATAGCCCATTAACATGCGCTAAGAGCATAAATTAATATACAGTAACAAGCATTACGAGGTGCTAATGTTTGGAAAGCAGCCTCTTCCAACTACAATAATAAGTTAACTATCCTCCACCCACAAATAATTACAAATGACCCCTTTCCGCTATAACTCCGATCTCACCAGCGGCTCGCTACAAACCCGAGAGTGTCGCATTATTACTGGCTTGTTACTCCAAGAGCTTGATGAAGCTGCCTGGGATAAAGCCATGTATAAGGAAAATGTGCTTCAGAAACGCACGCAATCTACGGTAAGACGTATTTCTTCAGCGCTTAGAAAACGCCTAGAACACCTAAGCTCTGACTTTTGGGCTTTTGCGTTTTTATGTTAGGCATTGTCTGGCAACTGGAGGAAGTGTAATGACCATGAATGGTCACTGTGATTGACAGTATCTTGCTTAAACTTATCTGAACAATGGTAGAACTGGCTCATATTTATCCCCTCTATGATTGTTTATCTTTTTCACCATAAAAAGTATCAGGGGCTACTCAGGGCTACATAAAGATATTTATCTACTTTTACTGATTGATAAGTAGCATCAGTCCATCCGCAGGACTGGTGGTGCCGGCAAAATGCTGACCCAACACATGCGTATAGATTTGCGTGGTCTTAACATCGTTATGCCCTAAGAGTTCTTGCACAGTGCGAATATCACGCCCCGCTTGTAATAGATGCGTAGCAAACGAGTGACGAAATGTATGACAAGTGACACGCTTGCTAACGATGCCTGCTTTTTGTACGGCTGCCTTCAATGCCTTTCGCGCAACGGAGTCATGCAGATGATGGCGGCATAATTTGCCGTTATACGGGTGGTTGCAGAGCGTGCTGGAGGGAAAGACAAACATCCACGCCGCTTGTCGATAAGCAGAAGGGTATTTGTGATCTAAAGCAAAAGGCAGCGATGGCCCTACGCCTTGTAAGTTGTCGTCTTGCTGAATAAGCCGCGCTTGCTCAATGAGTTATTTTATTGCTGGGATTAGGCGCGTGGGCAGTAGGCTGTTTCTGCTTTTCCCACCCTTACCGTCATGCACAGTGATGCAGCCATTATCAAAATCAAAATCTTTAACCCGCAAACGCAAGCATTCATTAATGCGCAAACCTGCACCATACAGCAGCGTAAAAATAACTTGGTTGCGAGTATCCATAACCTGCAAAATGCGTTGCACTTCATTTGCAGAGATAACAGAGGGTAGCCGTCTAGGCTTGCTTGCAGGGATATAATCAATATCGCCCAACGGCTGTTGTAAAAACCTGTTGTACAAAAAAGCTAGGGCATTTAAAGCGATTTTCTGCGTGTTTATGGCTACATGTCTGCTGTTTGCTAAGCTGGATAAAAACAGCCTGACCTCTTCACTGCCCATGGTCTGAGGATGACGTTTTTTGTGAAACAGAATAAAACGCTTAATCCAGTGCAGGTAAGTTTTTTCAGTTTTCAGCGCATAACCTTTTTGTCGCATATCCGTGCGTATAGAATTTAAAAATGGACTGTTAGACATAAAACGCTCCTTGTCTTGCAACTGTCTGCCTATACAGCCTATTCTAGCTGGGATTTAAAAAAGTGCCTGTTTTTTACGCCTAGAGATGCTTGTTTACCGGTAGAGTTTTAATTTAATGCTAAATAAATTAAAATGTTATGAGTTCTTTGGGTGAGATAATGTGCATCGTGCAAGCAGGATAGACGGCATGCACGATTTGTAATAACAGAGTGTCTTGTATTTTTAAAGAAAGTCTATTTAATACAAGTGATTATATTAATTAACGGTAAGCATCAGCGGGTGACAAAACGAGCATGCTTACTAATAAAATGTTAACCTCTGAGGAAGAATTGTGAAACTATCACTAATGGTAGCTATATCGAAGAATGGAGTTATCGGGAATGGCCCTGATATTCCATGGAGTGCCAAAGGTGAACAGCTCCTGTTTAAAGCTATTACCTATAACCAATGGCTGTTGGTTGGACGCAAGACTTTTGAATCAATGGGAGCATTACCCAACCGAAAGTATGCGGTCGTAACACGTTCAAGTTTTACATCTGACAATGAGAACGTATTGATCTTTCCATCAATTAAAGATGCTTTAACCAACCTAAAGAAAATAACGGATCATGTCATTGTTTCAGGTGGTGGGGAGATATACAAAAGCCTGATCGATCAAGTAGATACACTACATATATCTACAATAGACATCGAGCCGGAAGGTGATGTTTACTTTCCTGAAATCCCCAGCAATTTTAGGCCAGTTTTTACCCAAGACTTCGCCTCTAACATAAATTATAGTTACCAAATCTGGCAAAAGGGTTAACAAGTGGCAGCAACGGATTCGCAAACCTGTCACGCCTTTTGTACCAAAAGCCGCGCCAGGTTTGCGATCCGCTGTGCCAGGCGTTAGGCGTCATATGAAGATTTCGGTGATCCCTGAGCAGGTGGCGGAAACATTGGATGCTGAGAACCATTTCATTGTTCGTGAAGTGTTCGATGTGCACCTATCCGACCAAGGCTTTGAACTATCTACCAGAAGTGTGAGCCCCTACCGGAAGGATTACATCTCGGATGATGACTCTGATGAAGACTCTGCTTGCTATGGCGCATTCATCGACCAAGAGCTTGTCGGGAAGATTGAACTCAACTCAACATGGAACGATCTAGCCTCTATCGAACACATTGTTGTGTCGCACACGCACCGAGGCAAAGGAGTCGCGCACAGTCTCATCGAATTTGCGAAAAAGTGGGCACTAAGCAGACAGCTCCTTGGCATACGATTAGAGACACAAACGAACAATGTACCTGCCTGCAATTTGTACGCAAAATGTGGCTTTACTCTCGGCGGCATTGACCTGTTCACGTATAAAACTAGACCTCAAGTCTCGAACGAAACAGCGATGTACTGGTACTGGTTCTCGGGAGCACAGGATGACGCCTAACAATTCATTCAAGCCGACACCGCTTCGCGGCGCGGCTTAATTCAGGAGTTAAACATCATGAGGGAAGCGGTGATCGCCGAAGTATCGACTCAACTATCAGAGGTAGTTGGCGTCATCGAGCGCCATCTCGAACCGACGTTGCTGGCCGTACATTTGTACGGCTCCGCAGTGGATGGCGGCCTGAAGCCACACAGTGATATTGATTTGCTGGTTACGGTGACCGTAAGGCTTGATGAAACAACGCGGCGAGCTTTGATCAACGACCTTTTGGAAACTTCGGCTTCCCCTGGAGAGAGCGAGATTCTCCGCGCTGTAGAAGTCACCATTGTTGTGCACGACGACATCATTCCGTGGCGTTATCCAGCTAAGCGCGAACTGCAATTTGGAGAATGGCAGCGCAATGACATTCTTGCAGGTATCTTCGAGCCAGCCACGATCGACATTGATCTGGCTATCTTGCTGACAAAAGCAAGAGAACATAGCGTTGCCTTGGTAGGTCCAGCGGCGGAGGAACTCTTTGATCCGGTTCCTGAACAGGATCTATTTGAGGCGCTAAATGAAACCTTAACGCTATGGAACTCGCCGCCCGACTGGGCTGGCGATGAGCGAAATGTAGTGCTTACGTTGTCCCGCATTTGGTACAGCGCAGTAACCGGCAAAATCGCGCCGAAGGATGTCGCTGCCGACTGGGCAATGGAGCGCCTGCCGGCCCAGTATCAGCCCGTCATACTTGAAGCTAGGCAGGCTTATCTTGGACAAGAAGATCGCTTGGCCTCGCGCGCAGATCAGTTGGAAGAATTTGTTCACTACGTGAAAGGCGAGATCACCAAGGTAGTCGGCAAATAATGTCTAACAATTCGTTCAAGCCGACGCCGCTTCGCGGCGCGGCTTAACTCAAGCGTTAGAGAGCTGGGGAAGACTATGCGCGATCTGTTGAAGGTGGTTCTAAGCCTCGTACTTGCGATGGCATCGGGGCAGGCACTTGCTGACCTGCCAATTGTTTTAGTGGATGAAGCTCGTCTTCCCTATGACTACTCCCCATCCAACTACGACATTTCTCCAAGCAACTACGACAACTCCATAAGCAATTACGACAATAGTCCATCAAATTACGACAACTCTGAGAGCAACTACGATAATAGTTCATCCAATTACGACAATAGTCGCAACGGAAATCGTAGGCTGGCACTGTTGCAAAGTTAGCGATGAGGCAGCCTTTTGTCTTATTCAAAGGCCTTACATTTCAAAAACTCTGCTTACCAGGCGCATTTCGCCCAGGGGATCACCATAATAAAATGCTGAGGCCTGGC
>NZ_VOZH01000071.1:0-7790 GCF_013419875.1 Acinetobacter sp. YH12049
TCAAATGGCTATTCTACGTTTGATTGGTTTTGGAAAAAAAGAAGAATTTAAGAAAGTGCTAGCAATTTTAAGAAAGAAAAAGCCTGATAGGACAAGGATCCTATGAAATTTGTCGTGTACAGAGATAGATTTGATCAAAAATCGCACCATTCACAAAATGTGTTTTTTGCGCTTTAGCCCAACCGCCAAACACTTTATCAATGGTAAAGGTTTGAACTTTCGGAAATTGAGCAGCGTATTTTGCTGTGGCTTTTGCATCGCGAGGGCGGAAGAAATATTTACCTGCCAGCTCTTGGCCTTTAGGTGAATATAGATAATTCAAATAACCCTTCGCCAAATTTCGATTACCATTTTTATCGACGGTTTTATCCACTACTGCCACTGAAGGTTCGGCTAAAATCGAAATAGACGGATAAATAATGTCATATTTATCTTTGCCTAGGCCCTGAGTCGCTAACAGTGCCTCATTTTCCCAAGACAGTAAGACATCTCCAATGCCACGCTCAGCAAAGGTCGTGAGTGAACCACGTGCGCCAGAATCCAATACTTTGACATTGCTATAGAGTTTTTTCACCAATTCTTTGGCTTTGGCGTCATTGCCACCCGGCTGTTTTAAAGCATATCCCCATGCTGATAAATAGATCCAACGCGGTGCGCCGCCTGTTTTTGGATTTGGTGTAATAATTTCAACGCCCGGTTTGGTCAGGTCATTCCAATCTTTAATTTTTTTCGGGTTACCTTTGCGCACCAAAAATACGATGGTTGAGGTATACGGTGCAGAATTATGTGGAAATTGCTTTTGCCAGTTCTTATTGATTTGTCCTGTCGCCACAATTTCATCAATATCATTGGCCAATGCCAAAGTGACAACGTCTGCTTGTAAACCTGTTGCCACTGCACGAGCTTGTTTGCCAGAACCACCATGTGATTGTTTAAAGTTAATCTCTTGTCCTGTACGTTTTTTCCAATATTGTCCAAATTCTTGGTTATATTCCTGATAAAACTCACGTGTTGGGTCATAAGAAACATTTAAGAAATCTTTTGCGGCATACACCTGTACCGCCACCCCACCCAACAAAGCAAAAATGCCCGATGCTATTATTTTTTTCATCTGCTCAAACTCAAATTGATCTTGAGAGCACTATATAAATCAAAAATAACTTTAACAATCAGCTATCTATAATATAAATTCAAATCTATTTCTGTTTTAAAGATATCTAAAAATAACGTATTTAAAGCTTTAATTCTGCTAATACAGCAACAATCAGAAGCGATCTCCATGCTATCTTCATAGTTGTTTGCTAAAACATCCGAAAATCTGGAGAAAACAGTCTATTTAGGTAATCCTAGTACAGACTTTTTTAGTTTTTTTGTAAAAATTGTGACGTAGTTATACTTTTTAATTACGAAAGATGGTTAAATCGTAGTCTAAATATTAAAACTATTTTGCAAATAAAAAGTTCCATCACCAAAACTAGGGGGAGATTTGGACATGAAATTTTCATACGCACTATGCCTAGGCTTAAGTTTAAGCGTGACTGCACAGACTGGATTTTGTGCTGCAACCAGCACCGCATCGAATAACAAACTTACGATGCCTGCTGAACGTACCTCATTGATCGAAAAAGCGATTAATCAGCAAAAATCTGAAGGTAAAGGCCGTACAGACGATAATTTAAAAGTACTTACGTCTATTAAAGCTGCACCGACTCAAAGTTTCTTTGCATCACAAAACCAAAGTTTTTCTCGTTTTGTTCAAGCCATTTTCTCTGGTAGCAACTCATAACGACATCAGTATATTGATGCTGCCCAAGCTATTGTTTTAGACCAGTTCCCCCACTGTCTTCTAAAAAACACTAAAAACGCCTGATCATTCAATGTTGAACATGCATAAAGAGCGCATTCTCGCTCTTTTAAGGGCGGGTTAGCTCTTTTTTAATGACATGGATTTTTTTGCATTTTTTTTAGAAGTTGGTGTTCTTTGGTTTTCGATATACTTTTTAACAACTTCTAAACTTGCACCACCACAAGATACAACGCAATAACTAGGCGACCAAAAGTGGTTGCCCCATATACAAAAGGTGGTTGTTGGTATAGATCGTGGTGTCACCATCCCTGTTCATGCAGGACATGAGCAATTCGATTTCAGTAAAGAACAAAAGAAACATTTAAGTAAAGCAGATCGTTATATTAAACGATTGCAAAAAAGACTTGCTCGACAAGTAAAAGGCTCAAATCGTAGAGCCAAGATTAAACATCGACTTGCTGTGCATCATGCAAAAAAAGCCAATATCCGTAAGGATTTCGCTCATAAAACAAGTCGAAGTTTGGTTAATGGATTTGGTCAGGTATTTATTTTTGAGAAACTAAATACCAAACAGATGACCAAAAAGCCTAACCCCAAGAAAGATGAATTCGGACGTTTTGTTCCAAATAAGGCTAAAGCTAAAGCAGGGTTAAACAAAGCTATTCTTAATGTTGGATGGCACAGAATTTCAGAATTCTTAACGTATAAATCAGTCAAATTAGGTAAGGCTGTATTTACAATTCATGCTTCTTACACAAGTCAGGAGTGCGCTTCATGCGGTCACACTCACCCCGACAATCGCAAAAACCAAGACAGGTTTAATTGCGTGAGTTGTGGACATGCTGATAATGCAGATCACAATGCATCAATTGTTATTAAGAACAGAGCAATTAAATTAGTTTTAGACTGTGGAACACAGTTGGATGGTAATTATTTATCATCTAGTGGGCGTAGAGGTGTTCGTAAGACGACTAGAGGTGTCAAAGCTTCTTTTCGCAGTACCGTAGAAGCGTCAAAAGAGATGTGTGCAACTTAGGTTGCACTACAGAAACTCGGTTGTTTAGCTCCGAGTAGTTCATTTAAGCATTAAGTGATCAGGCTTTTTCGTTATAATAGATCCCAATTTACATTCTGATTAAAAGCTGATTATGACTGTTCGTACTCGTATCGCACCTTCTCCTACTGGTTTCCCGCATGTTGGGACTGCTTATATTGCATTGTTTAACTTATGTTTTGCGAAGCAACATGGCGGTGAATTTATTCTTCGTATTGAAGATACAGACCAACTGCGCTCTACCCCAGAATCTGAAAAAATGATTTTAGATTCATTGCGTTGGTTAGGTTTGAACTGGTCAGAAGGTCCAGATGTGGGTGGCCCTCATGCGCCATATCGCCAATCTGAACGTATGGACATTTATAAACAATATGCTTTGAAACTGGTTGAAAAAGGTCATGCATTCTACTGCTTCGCAACAGCAGAAGAACTCGATCAAATGCGTGCGGAACAACAAGCGCGTGGTGAATCACCGCGTTATGACGGTCGTGGCTTAAAACACACTGCAGAAGAAGTGGCACAGCGTTTGGCTGCTGGTGAACCGCATGTCATTCGTATGAAAGTGCCTGAAGAAGGGATTTGTAAATTTAACGACTTACTACGTGGTGAAGTCGAAATTCCTTGGGCGCAAGTCGACATGCAAATTCTACTGAAAACCGATGGTTTACCGACGTATCACTTGGCAAACGTGGTTGATGACCATTTAATGGAAATCACTCACGTGATTCGTGGTGAAGAATGGATTCCCTCTGCGCCTAAACACCAATTATTGTACAAATATTTTGGTTGGGACATGCCGGTGCTTTGCCACATGCCGCTGTTACGTAACCCAGATAAATCAAAACTGTCTAAACGTAAAAACCCAACGTCAATTAACTACTACAAAGACATCGGCGTTTTACCTGAAGCATTATTGAACTATTTAGGCCGTATGGGCTGGTCAATGCCAGATGAAAGTGAAAAATTCACTTTGGCTGAAATGATTGAACACTTTGACATTCAACGTGTATCACTAGGCGGTCCAATCTTTGATGTTGAAAAGTTGAACTGGTTAAATGGTCAATGGATTAAAGGTTTAACACCGGGTCAATTGCTCAACACCCTACTTGCTTGGAAATCAGATCGTAATACCTTGGAAGAAATTGCTGCTGCGATTCAACCACGTATTAATTTATTGTCTGAAGCAGTGAATTGGGCAGGTTTTTATTTCAACCAATTCCCAACACTCAGCAAAGAACAGTTTGAAAGCAAAAAATTGACTGAAGAACAAGTTCGTCAAAGCCTTCAATTTGCCATTTGGCGTCTAGAAAGCATGTTCACTTGGAACAATGACACCGTCAGCCAAACGCTTATGGATTTGGCGAACCAAATGGACATTAAACTTCGTGACTTCATGCCAACCTTCTTTATTGCTATTGCTGGTTCGACATCTTCGACACCGGTTATGCAATCGATGGTAACCATTGGTCCTGATTTAACCTTTGCTCGCTTACGTCATGCGCTTGAAATTGTGGGTGGACCGAGCAAAAAAGAAACAAAAGCATGGGAAAAACTCAATGAAAGCCTAAAACTGCCGAAAAATGATGCAGTTGATGAAGCTTAATTGATTTTTTAGTTGACGGATGGGCGTTATCCCCCTAATATAGCGCCCATACCGAGAGATGGTGTCAACCAACTCTAAGTTGCCTCAAATTGTCCCTATCGTCTAGAGGCCTAGGACATCGCCCTTTCACGGCGGTAACCGGGGTTCGAATCCCCGTAGGGACGCCATATTCAAGGTGATACAAATCATCTTATAAAAAACCCAAGCATTATGACTTGGGTTTTTTATTGCCTAAATTTTATCTAATATAAATTTACGGTATTTTTGCTTTCTGCGTCATTCTGATTAAAATAAACCATAGATTAAAATTATGGAGTTGCAATGCAATACCGTTGCCCTAAATGTCAAAGCCCTAAAATTATGCCTCTTGCGCAAGCAGGCCAGCCTGTTGCTCGTCCTGTCGTGCCTAAAAGCCTGATTATCCTCATCCCTGCGGTATTTATTCTTTTACTGTTGGTGATTATCAGCATCGCAATGTGGATTTTTGGCGACGGTGCAGGCACTACATTACAAACTGCGACTGTTGTTGTATTTATTGCTTGCTTGATTGCAGGCTTCATGTTCTACCGCGACCTGCCAGATTTTAAAATTTCAATGCAAGGTTTTATGCAATCACAGAAAAAATGGAAATGCCGCGAATGTAATCATGAGTGGGAAATCTAAACAGGCCATTTAAATCACATTAGCATTAGTGCTGATGTGATTCATCATGAGAATGCGCGTGATCATCTTGATGATGCTCATGTGCATGATCAGACTTTTGAGTGTGTTGGTGTACTACACATTCATCTTCTTCGATTTGCAATGTCATCTCCGTGATTCCATGTTCATGTTGCAACATTTCAATCGCCTCAAAATACAAGGCATTACGATCGGCTTCAGGTGCAAAGAGATGAACCGTCAAATGCACATTCTTTGACGTAATTGCCCAGACCTTTAACTGGTGAATACTCTCCACCCCGTTGAGTGCCAATAAATCATTGCGTAATTTTTCTATGTCGATTTCTTCAGGCACACCTTCCAATAAAATATTGATACTTTGTTTGAGTAAAATCCAAGTCCTTGGTAAGACCCAAAAGCCAATGAGCACCGCAATAAGCGTATCGACCCACATCCAGCCGGTAAAATAAATAATCGCTGCGCCAATAATCACACCGACCGAACCTAAGGCATCACTTAACACCTCTAGATACGCCCCTTTCACATTCAAGCTTTCTTGTGAACTGGAAAATAAAATACGCATCGAGATTAAGTTAATGATTAGACCGATGACGGCCACAATCATCATGCCCATACTTTGAATTTCCGGCGGCGTTGAAAAGCGCTGATAGGCCTCATACAAAATATAAATCGCAACCACAAATAGCATCAAGGCATTAAACAAGGCTGCCAAAATTTCAAAACGCTGATAGCCAAAGGTACGTTTGTTATCAGCAGGAAGCTTGCCAATTTTGATCGCGACCAATGCTATGGCAAGGGCTGCAGCATCGGTGAACATATGTGCCGCATCTGACAATAGCGCCAAACTTTGCGTCATAAATCCAGCAATGACTTCAATAATCAAAAACGTCGTGGTCAGTGCTAAGGCAAAACTTAATTTTTTGACATTCCCTTCTGTGACAACGGCATGGCTGTGGTCATGCCCATGATGCTCACTCATTATTTTCTGACCTTATAAATTATATGTTCTTCAGTCTTGAGCTTAACAGGTGCAGTAAACGTAATAAAATTACATCATTCAACCTTCAGTATTACGTTTTACCTTCAAACTTTAAAACTGCTTTTTCAGCATCTACTTTCAATTTATTCAAATTAATTTTTCGCGATCTAGATGACTGAAATTACTTTTGACATCCTCACCCCCTTAAAAGAGGGTGATTCCTACAGCTAGACGCTTATGCCCAAGCGCAAGAATGTTTAGAGCTGAGTTTATATCTCGATCATGAGCTGTACCACAGCTCATGCACTCCCATTCTCTTATTCCAAGATCTGTCCTACCTTGTATCTTAGTTTGTATAGTGATTAGCTATCACTATATGAAAATTGTAGAGCTTGTGTTCTACCTAAAACTTCTAAGTTTGTCCGAAAGAGTAAGTCTACAATTTTCCCCTAATTACTCCTTTCAACTCTGAACGGTAACTAAGCACTTTGATGCTGTATTCACAAGGTTAGATCGTGATTAGTGAGTAATTAAAACACTATATGGATTGTAGAGGTACACATGATTACATTGGGTATTGATGTCAGTAAAGCCAAAATTGATTGTTGTATTTTTCCTTCTGGTCTAACTGGAAAGAGAAAAACCAAAAGGTTTGATAATGCACAATCTGGTTTTGTTAAACTCGTAAAGTGGTTAACCGAACTAGATGTTAATTTATCAGACACTCGGGCTGTAATGGAAGCTACATCGGTATATCATGAGAATCTAGCTCATTTTTTATATGATATGGAATTAACAATATGTATCGCTAATCCTGCAAGAGTTCGAGCGTTTGCAAAAGGATTATCAATGCTAAATAAAACAGATAAAGCAGATAGCGAAGCTCTCGTCTATTATGCAAATACTGTTAAGTTAGCAACATGGCAACCTGAGAAAGAAAATGTAAGAATATTAAAAGCTTTAATAAATAGATATGCAGTTCTTGAAGAAGACTTGCAACGTGAAAAGAATCGTTTAGAAAAGGCTCAATCTACTCAAACATTTCCACAAGTATTACTCTCAATTAATATTCGTATTCAACAACTTGAACAAGAGATTATTAGATTGGATGAAATGATCTCTAGTCATGTAAATGGTGATTCAGAGCTAAAAAATGATCTTGCTTTACTAACTACTATTCCAGCAGTAGGAAGGAAAACTGGATTGCTCATGCTAGGGTTATTACGCTCTCATCACTTTGAAAAAGCAAGTCAGGTCGCAGCTTATGTTGGTCTAGTTCCTATACATTTCCAATCTGGCAGTTCGGTCAATAAACGAAGTCGTTTATCAAAAGCAGGTGATAGTAAAATACGCTCTAGCCTATTTATGCCATCTATAGTTGCACTTCAATATAATCCCCATATTAAGGCACTGTATCAGCGACTACGTGAAAAAGGAAAGCCTAAAATGCTGATTGTTGGTGCTGCAATGCGTAAGTTAGTACACCTAT
Source organism: Acinetobacter sp. YH12049 (assembly GCF_013419875.1). Classification (NCBI taxonomy): domain Bacteria; kingdom Pseudomonadati; phylum Pseudomonadota; class Gammaproteobacteria; order Moraxellales; family Moraxellaceae; genus Acinetobacter; species Acinetobacter sp. YH12049. The sequence continues at coordinate 7,614 of NZ_VOZH01000071.1, forward strand.
GCTATGGTGTATTAAAACATCAAACTGCTTATCAAATATAAGGTAAATAACTCTGTACACGACAAAAATAGATAACTCATTGAAATAATGTCACAATAATTGTTTTCTAACGACGAATACTATGACACATCTCAATGAGTTATATCTTATCTTAAACAAATCTCTAAAATGGAACAA
>NZ_VOZH01000072.1:0-7675 GCF_013419875.1 Acinetobacter sp. YH12049
GAGGAATTGCCACAAGATACGATAAGCTAAAACGTAACTATCAAAGCGCTGTTGCTTTAGCTTGTATATTTATATGGTTGCCTCTTTAGCTCAATTTATCGGCTGTAAATGTCAACACACCCTAATCATTCTTCTAAATAAAAAAAAGCAAACTCAGGGGTTTGCTTTTTTTATGTCTATTCATTTCTCACTATTATATCTGAACAAGCTTTTCTCACATTTTTTGACAAATAAACAGAAAATTATGATTTAAACAAAGCCGATATCTTAGGTAAGCTACTTCGTGACTTATATATTGATATTTAAAATAAAGAGGGAATTTGTGGCATGCAATTTAAACCATTGGCACATAGCGGAATTTTAGTTCCAGAAATTTGTTTAGGCACTATGACGTTTGGTGAACAAAACACCCAAGCAGAAGCTTTCGAGCAATTGGATTATGCTTTAGAGCGTGGTCTTAACTTTTGGGATACTGCAGAAATGTATCCTGTCCCACCGAAACCTGAAACCCAAGGTTCCACTGAAACTATTATTGGTAACTGGATTGCAGCTCGCGGTGGACGCGATAAATTAATCTTAGCTTCAAAAATTGCAGGTCCGTCACAAGGTGGCAGTCATATTCGAGATGGACAAACCAAATTTATTGCCTCAGAAATTGAGTCTGCACTAGATCAATCTCTTCAGCGATTACAGACGGATTATCTTGACTTATACCAGTTACATTGGCCGCAACGTCCTACCAACTTTTTTGGTAAATTGGGTTATGGCAATGCCGAAGCGAACAGTACGCAAACTATTACCAATTTAGAAGAAACGTTGGTTGCTTTAAGTCAGGAAGTGAAAAAAGGCCGAATTCGCTCAATTGGTCTATCTAATGAAACGCCATGGGGAACTTTAAAATTCCTACAACTTGCAGAAATACATGGTTTAGAAAAAATTGTCAGTGTGCAAAATCCTTATAGTTTATTGAACCGTACTTATGAAATCGGTTTATCTGAAATTGCACACTACGAAGGCGTGGGCTTATTGGCATATTCTCCATTGGCATTTGGTTATCTAACAGGTAAATTCCGTCATGGTGCGCGTCCTGCCAATGCTCGAGTGACACTATTTTCACGCTTTAGCCGCTATTCAAATGCGGAGAGTGAATGGGCAACAGAACAATATGCACAATTGGCTGAACAGCATGGTTTAACGTTGACACAGTTAGCCCTTGCATTTATTAAGCAGCAATTCTTTGTCACCAGTACAATTATTGGTGCGACGAATCTAGATCAGTTGAAAGAAAATATTGATGCTTTTGAGGTAAATTTATCAGAAGACATTTTAAAAGGGATTGAAGCTATTCATCGCCAACAGCCAAATCCTGCACCTTAAGCTGAACTTTTTAGTGGATTAAGCAAAAGCCTGCATGTAAATGTGGGCTTTTTTGACATTTGTATTATTTAAGCAAATGGAAAATCATTGAATTTTATTGTCAGAAAGTCAGTTGAGTTGACAAAAAAATTGCCTAAAAATACATATGTATTTAAACAATATAATAAAGTACTAAATTCTTCAATAAATGACTTGAAAAGTATTCTATTTATACCAATATTATAATTGAGATTTATCTTTATCTTAAAATTAACTCATTGAAAAATATTTAAAAAATGTATTTGAAATTTTAAATATGACTCCCATATATGCTTCAAGTACAGAATTTGTTGTGAGGTATAACAAGAATGCGATTTGAAAAATTCACAAACCGTTTGCAGCAAGCATTATCCGATGCACAATCATTAGCAATGGGGAAAGACCATACAGCCATTGAAGGAATCCATATTCTTTCGACATTGCTTGAAGAGCCTTCGAACCAAAGCTTGTTACAACAGGCAGGTGCTAATCTTCCTGAGTTAAAAACCAAGCTTCAGCAAGCCCTACAGGATACTGCCACCATTGCGACGCCGACAGGGGACATCAACCTAAATCCTGAAGCAGTCAAAGCGCTAAATTTAGCCGATAGTTTTGCGCAAAAAGCTGGAGATGAGTTTCTTTCTACAGATTGGGTGATTCTCGGTTTAGCTGAAACGGGTAAAACCAAAACCTTATTAAATAGTGTAGGCGTAACGACAGATAAATTACGTAGTGCAATTGAACAAATACGAGGCGGTGAACAAGTAATGAGTAATAACCACGAAGATCAACGTGATTCACTCAACAAATATACCTTAGACCTCAATGCACGTGCATTAGAAGGTAAGCTAGATCCAGTTATTGGTCGTGACGAAGAGATTCGCCGTACCATTCAGGTTTTATCACGTCGTAGCAAAAATAACCCAGTACTGATTGGTGAGCCGGGTGTGGGTAAAACTGCGATTGTAGAAGGTTTGGCACAGCGTATTGTCAATGGCGAAGTCCCTGAAAGTCTGAAAGGCAAACGTGTACTTTCACTCGACCTAGGTTCATTGCTTGCAGGTGCAAAATACCGTGGTGAATTTGAAGAGCGACTGAAAGCAGTTCTAAAAGATTTGGCCAAATATGATGGCGAGATCATTCTCTTCATTGACGAATTACATACGCTTGTTGGCGCAGGTAAAGGTGATGGTGCAATGGATGCAGGGAATATGCTTAAACCTGCGTTGGCACGTGGCGAACTTCGCTGTGTAGGTGCAACCACCTTAGATGAGTACCGTCAATATATCGAAAAGGATGCGGCATTAGAACGCCGTTTCCAAAAAGTGATTGTTGATGAACCGAGCGTGGAAGACACCATTGCGATTTTACGTGGTCTAAAAGACAAATATGCAACCCATCATGGTGTGCAAATTTTAGACTCTGCAATTATTGCTGCGGCAAAAATGTCGCACCGTTACATCACAGACCGTCAGTTGCCAGATAAAGCCATTGATTTGATTGATGAAGCAGCATCACGAATCAAAATGGAAATTGACTCTAAACCAGAGCCACTTGACCGTTTAGACCGTCGCCTAATTCAATTGAAAATGCAACTTGAAGCCGTAAAAAAAGATGCGGATTCGGTGTCGAAGGCTGAAGTTGAGCATTTGGAGAAACAAATTGCTGAAGTTCAAAAAGAATATAGCGATTTGGAAGAAGTGTGGATTGCGGAAAAACGTCTGGTTGACGGCACGAATCAAGCTCAAATTGAGTTAGATAAAGCACGCACTGCCTTTGAAAAAGCACAACGTGAAGGTGATTTAGCAGAAGCGAGCCGTTTGCAATATGGAGTCATTCCTGAGTTGCAAAAACGCTTGAATGAAGAAGAAATTGCGGAGGTGAATGAAGAGCCGAAACTGATTCGTACCAAAGTCACTGAAAATGAAATCGCTGAAGTGGTAAGTGCAGCTACAGGTATTCCTGTTGCAAAAATGCTACAAGGTGAACGTGAAAAACTCTTACACATGGAAGAGTTCTTACATAACCGTGTAGTCGGTCAAGATGAAGCGGTCGTAGCAGTATCAAATGCGGTGCGTCGTTCTCGTGCAGGATTATCCGATCCAAACCGCCCAAGTGGTTCATTCTTATTCCTTGGGCCAACAGGTGTAGGTAAAACTGAGTTAACCAAAGCTCTAGGTAACTTCTTATTTGACAGTGATGATGCGATTATTCGTATCGATATGTCAGAGTTTATGGAAAAGCATTCGGTGAGCCGTTTAGTAGGTGCGCCTCCGGGCTATGTGGGTTATGAAGAAGGTGGTGTGTTAACCGAGGCTGTTCGTCGTAAACCTTATAGTGTAGTGTTGTTTGATGAGGTTGAAAAAGCACATCCAGATGTCTTTAACATCTTACTTCAAGTGTTGGATGATGGTCGATTAACAGACTCACAAGGCCGTGTGATTGATTTCAAAAACACCGTGATCGTGATGACCTCGAACTTAGGTTCAACCGATGTTCGTGAATTAGGTGAAAACCCGTCGAAAGACGAAGTTCGCGCTGTGGTTATGGCTGCGGTATCTGAACATTTCCGACCTGAATTTGTGAACCGTATTGATGAGTTGGTGGTTTTCCACTCTTTACAAAAAGCGCAAATTCGTGGCATTGCGGATATTCAGTTGGATCGCTTACGTTCTCGTTTGGCAGATAAAGACATGAGTCTGGCGGTTGAAGATAGTGCTTTTGAATTACTTATCGATGCTGGTTTTGACCCTGTGTATGGCGCACGTCCTCTGAAACGTGCTATCCAACAACAAGTTGAAAATACATTGGCACAGAAAATCTTATCAGGTGCTTTCCAACCGGGCGATACGATTGTCGTTCAAGCGGAAGGAGATCACCTAACTTTTGAAAAGTTAAAACTCAACTAAAAAGCACAAATTAGCTACGTTCAGTTGTAAAAACAGAAACCCGGTTTAGGCCGGGTTTTTTAATTTTACGCTTGTCGTAATTTTCGTTTAAATACGTAAAGTTCATTGCATTTCATCATTTTCACCCACTAATATGACGTCCGCACACATCCAACGAGATGACTGTGTTCTGTAAAACAAAAACAATATCGCTCGTTCATCATGAATGAATGGCAACAGGGAATTATGATTATGATGGAATTTAAACTGCTTAGGCAGATCAAAAAAGAACCTTATAGTTTATATAAACGTACAGATGACATCACTGTTCAAGAACTCAAACGCATGTATGGTATTTACCAAAAATATTATGCCAATACCCGTTATGAAATTTTTGAACGCGACTTCTTAGAAAAAACCGGTGTTTTTTTCATTATTGAACCGAAAAATAATCAAATTGTCGGATTCTCGACGGTTATGGAGCGTGACTTTATTGTTGATGGTAAAGCCCGACATGCTTTTTTCAGTGGTGATACCATTATTGAGAAAGAGTATTGGGGGAATCGTGCATTAACTAGAGCAATGTTCCGTTATATTATTAGTTTTAAATTTCGTCATCCAAGAACACCTATATATTGGATTTTAATCTCTAAAGGCTTTAAAACTTATCTGCTCTTAGCCAATAACTACTACAGCTACTATCCACACTATGGTGAGAAAAATGCTCATCTCAAAGACTTTGTTGAATCGTACTGTAAAGAATACTTCTCAGAATATTATAACCACGAAACGGGTCTGCTGAATTTTGGCGAAGACTATCAACCACTCAAAGCAGATGTTGCGCCCATCACCCATGATATGCGCGAAAATAATACCAAGATAGCTTTCTTTGAAGATAAGAACCCAACTTGGGTCGATGGAACAGAACTTCCGTGCATTGGTGAATTACGCTGGAGCGATTTATACCGTTATGTAAATCGATTCTTAACCAAGACTACCAGTGTGAGTAAACATGACAGCAAGTTACGTTATAAGTCTCGTACATTGCATATTGCGACAGGTTCAGACTCGAAGGTGGCCTAATGGGATTGCTTCTCACCACTGCACATCAAGTTTTGAATATTGCCTGCCGCAAAGCGTTTCAACGCTATACACAGCAGGCAAATCAGCTAGAAAATGTGCAACGTAAAAAATTAAGCCATTTTTTAAAGCAGCACATTTCGCAAAATTTAAGCTATGAGCAATTTGCCAAAAAGTATCCACTTTCTCGTTATAGCAATTGGAAAAGCCAAATTGAACAATCCAGACAAAGTGGCAAAAATAGTTTGGGGCCTGAAAAAATTGTACGGTTTCAACCCACCAGTGGGTCGAGTGAAGCAATTAAATTCATTCCCTATACTCAGGCTTTTTTAGATGAACTGGATGAGGCTATTGGTTTATGGCTGACTAATTTATATCGGACACACCCACAACTTAAAAATTCAACGCATTATTGGTCGGTTTCATGGTTGCCTGAAAGCCAGCGAAAGCTTTTAGAAAATAGTAATTTGAATGATGATAGTGCGCTCCTTAATCTGTCGAAGCGAGTGCTGAGTAAAATTACCCAGTCGGTACCGACTGAAATTGCGATGGCAAGTTCAGCCGAAGATGCCATGTTTGCAACTGCGGTGTATCTCGTTGCAGATAAGCATTTAGGCATGATTTCGGTATGGAGTCCTACATTTGCTTTGCAATTGTTGGATATCATTCAAGAACATCAAGCTGAAATTGTGCAGGTCTTGAAAACTGGACAATGGCAACGTGAGGGATTGAGTTTTCTGCAAGTTCCTAAATCTTGTCAACAATGCTATCGCTTACAAGACTTGGATTTGACCCAAGCAACGGCGTGGAAAAAACTGTGGCCTAAACTCAGTCTGGTTTCGAGTTGGGATACAGCGAGCGCAGAGCAATGGGCAGTACAGCTACAGCAACGAATTGCAGGGGTGGCATTTGAGGGTAAAGGTTTATGGGCAACTGAAGGCGTAGTGACGATTCCATTTGCAAACCGTTTTACCTTAAGTTATCAGTCACATTTTTATGAATTTATTTTGCAAGACAGCCAAAAAGTGGTGTCATCTTGGCAACTGAAAATAGGCGATATCGTTAGTCCTGTGATTACTACAGGTTCAGGATTAATTCGTTATGTGATTGATGATGAATTAGAAGTCACCGACTTTTATCAGCAAGTGCCATGTTTTAAATTTTTAGGTCGAAAAATGACGGTTGATTTGGTTGGAGAAAAGCTCGACCACAATGCTGCAGTTAAAGTCCTTGCAGAGTTTAAACAAGCGGATTATTTGCCGATTAGTATCTTGGGTATTGAACAATGTTCGGTTAAAAAACCACACTATATTTTACTCAGTGAAGGCAATGTAGATAAACAACCATCCGCTCAAGCACTAGACCGTTTGCTTAAACATAATTTTCATTATGAATTGGCACGCGATCTAGGGCAGTTGGATGAACCTGAAGTGGTACATGTACAAGATGCTTGGGACTACTACAAAACACTCGCCATGAACAATGGCATGATTGAAGGGAATATTAAGCCTGAGCCGCTTAAGAAAATGAAAACAAAAATAATTGAGTATTGAGATGGATATCGATGTGTTAGATGCACCGTTCGATGAAACGGCGCTATATCATTCAAAGAATGAGACTAAGTTTGCGGTTCGAAATGCGACTGTCGAAGATGATGAGCAACTAATGAAAATTAGTGCTGAGACTGTGCCAAGTAATGGTATTACCTTATCTTATGAGCGTCACCCGAGTTATTTGGCTGCTAGCCATGCACAGTATAATCGACCAGATTTAAAAGTGGTTGTCCCTGTGGATGATCCATCTATTGTGATTGCGATGATGAATTTGGGATGGCGTTATTGTTATATCAATGGTCAGCCTGACCTAATGCGTTATGTTGCCGATTTAAGAATGAATCCAGCTTATCGTGGTGCTAAAGTCATGCGTTTATTAATGGACTATGTCCATGATGAAATACCACAAGATACGATTTTTGAAAGTGTGGTTTTAAATGCCAATACTGTTGCTGCTAGTATTTTACATCATGAAAGATCAGGTTTTCCGTTGCCATATTTTTATGACGAAATCCGAACCTTTACTGTTTCACAAGCAGTGAAACCAAAAGCTTTCAATCAATATCAATTTAAAACCCTGACTGCTGAACGTGTAGATGAAGCAAATGATTTCATTTTAAAAATGAAAGACCATTAAGTTGACAAAAATAACTAATCATGCGAAAAAGTTTTTTTAGTTAACAGATGTTCACACATGCCTCGAATTGTTTCTGTACCACTTAGTTTAGAACAGCGAGAACGACTCATTTTTCTGGCCAA
>NZ_VOZH01000073.1:0-7520 GCF_013419875.1 Acinetobacter sp. YH12049
TTAAAAAAAATGTTCCCACATTTTTTTTAATTCTTCCCGTGCCGGCCTATGCTAAACTGAAAACATAAAAACCTCACCCATTTTATGCTGGAGAATGCGATGGCGGCCCGTGGAAGACCTGCGAAAATACTCACTTCAAATGACCTCATGACATTACAGCAGTTCCTTAAAAATCTCCCTTTCCTCAAGAAAAACCAGCAGCAGGCTTTGACCTTGCTTCAACAAGCAAATGGCATCTTCAATGACAAACAGCTCAATCTACTGAAAGCTGCAGACCGTGATAAAAACCAGTTTTTAAAAAGACAGGCCCTCATTGAACAGATCAAGCTAAAGGATAAAAACCAGCAGCCCCTTCTGGCCAACGAAACAGAAATTCTGGCATTACTGACACAGGAAATGGATCAGGATAATTTCTTCCGCCTGGATCGTGCCCTGGAGTCTTACCAGAAAATTGAAAAAGCAGCCTTGGAAAACCGGATCCGGCTGGAGAATGAACACAAGCGCGAAATTTTGCAAAAAAGTCATAAAGAACTGACAGACGCCCAAAAGAAACGTAATGCAGAAAATCAGCTCAAATATGCTTTAGGTGGAGCAGTACTAGCCGCCTGGAACAAACTTAATTTATCAACCGAAAATATAGATCCAGAAAAAGTTAAAAATACCATCGTCAATAACCAAAATTTTTTCAGAATGGTCAGTAACACCACGCTTTATCAATATATTCATCCAAGAACTGAAAACTACTTTCGAAGCAGAGAATTGTTTATCAAAGTTATTGAAGGATTATGTGAATATGATGACCACGGTACAGAACTTTATATCTTTGAAGCAGATAGTCACTTAAAACCGCAATAAAATGCGATTACAGCCACTTTTAAACCAATTTTTGAGTTAGCTACGTCTAAATCAATAAAGTGGCTGTAATCGCAAAACAAGAGCATTTAGCTTATTTTGCAAAAATACAAATCAAGATCCATTTCAAAACTCACAATATACCTAGAAGGTATATACCGAGCGAGTGTCTACGAGCGGCATAACTAAAATTCGCGCTTCGACTCTTTGAAAAACTGTTTTTTAGTATGTGAAATCTAAAAGAGCGTAAATCAAATGCCAAAATTTGATTCTAGAACGAGCGAAAGCGAGTAAAAAAAGCACTATAAGCGAAGCGAATTCCGAATTGTTTGTGCTTTTTTTAAAGTCATAACGAGATTTACTAAAAATTGCCCCAAGAATCGAGCGATAGCGAGATTCAATAGAGTTTGAGCGTAGCGAAAACATAGGGCAATTTTTCATTCTTTCCTTTTTAATATATTTTAAATCTTTTAAATCTTTTAGGCTATCTGAAAGGCTTTAACAGAAAGGCTTTCAGCTCCTAACTATGAGGGATTGACTACTAACTATGAGGGATTGACTACTAACTATGAGGGATTGACTACTTAACTATGAGGGATTGACTACCAAATATGAGAGAATTATATTACTCATAGTTAGTTTATCGAATTAAAAATGATGAGTACATCTAAAAAAGAATTAGTAGTTAAATCAAATCAAGTAATTGAGGCTTCATATCAACTCAGCTCAACAGAACAACGGATTGTCTTAGCAGCTATTAGTAAGATTAGTCGGGCTGAAGATATTACAGATGATGAAATTTATCGCGTAACTATTGATGATTTAAAAAAACTTGGGGTTCATGAAAAAACAGCTTATAGAGATCTAAAAGATGGTGTAAACCGCTTATATGACAGATCAATTAATTTAGCTATTGATGATGAGTCAATCAAAATGAGATGGATTCAATCCATACGCTTTTTAGAAAGTAAAAGCGTTGTAGGAATTCGGTTTTCTAAAGAAATTTTGCCGTTCATTTCTAATCTAAGCCGTGAATTCACTAAGTATTCGCTATCTGATATTGCTGGTATGAGTAGCGCATATGCTATTCGTATTTATGAGCTACTAAGCCAATATCGTTCCATAGGAAAACGAGAGATTTCCATCGAATCTCTAAGAAGTATGTTGGAGTTAGGGAAAAGATATCCATTGTCTGCTGATTTAAAGAGATGGGTTATTGATACTGCTGTAGTTCAAATCAATGAACATAGCCCTTTAAATGTATCTTACGAGCAAATAAAGACAGGTCGAAAAGTCACACACATTCACTTCACGTTTAAAGAAAAATCAAAAAGTATTGAGCATAAATCCGAACAGAATAATTTTTATAAATTGACAGATTCACAAATTAATATGTTCGGTAATCAGCTTTCACGCTTACATGAAGTATCTCACCTAGCACAACAAGGTGAAAGTTATGACGACTTAGCTATTAAAATTAAAGATATGCTGCGAGATCCAATAAAACAAAAACAACTTATTCCTCATCTTAAAAATTTAGGCTTTAAGGCATAAAGGTCGATTGTGTATGTAGCAGTTGACTGTTTGTTAATGTATTTTAGTTCACATAATGGACAACCAAAATTACAAGATGAAATCACTATCTGTTATTGAGCTTTCAAATCTCTATGGAATAACTCGTCAAGCCATTTATAAGCAAGTTAATAAAGGTAATTTAAGTAAAAATAGTGACGGTAAAATTGATCTTTCCGAAGCTATTCGAGTCTTTGGTGAACCTTCTAGAAATGTAAACAGTTCACAGACAACCGAAACACGAAAGTTGTCAGAAGTTCACCTATTAGAACAGCAGGTTTACATGCTTCAAAAACAGCTTGAACAGGCTCATGAGCGTGAGCAGTTCCAACGTGAGGAACTAAAAGCTAAGAATGATCAGTTACACGTTAAAGATGAGCAAATTGAAGCAATACAACGCCTACTAGAAGCTCCAAAAGCTTATACAACTAGTTCTATCGACCCAAAATTAGATATAGCAACAGATACTAGGTCAAAAAGTGAGTCGAACTATGATGTATTGACTACTCAACCAAGAGAAACTCCTGTAGAAGTAGAGATCCAAACTCAGCCGAAAGATGACGGATTGACTACTCCGGAGCAGGTGGAAAATAAGCGGATTCCAGTACCGGAGCACATTGACCAGGAACCGGAGAAAAGGGGCTTTTGGAGCCGTTTTTTTAGACCCTATGATTAACTACGATTGTTTAACTGATATGAACAAAGTCGTGAAACATTGATCAAATAATAAGCGTGGAACGTGAAAAATCATAAAAAAAGCCCATCTAGGTATAGAAGGGCTAAAAATGGAAACCTACTGCACTGATTTCTAAAGAGAATTAGAACACATTTCGTATAAGGTGTATTATGTTAATTTTAGATAATCTTAAGTTTTAAGGGGCAGATTTTTATGGAATATTGTGAAGATTTAGAAAGCTTAGTAATGGATGTGTCTTTTGAATGCAATCAGTGTTCTCAACATATTGAAACTGTTGTTTATGTTCCAGATCCTAATTTTATGGCAGAAAAAAACAAAGACAGTACAGTTGAAGTTGAAGCAGAAATTTATTGTGATCGATGTGGTCATGAACACGCGATTATCGTTTCTAATACTTTCTATTCTGCAACTTGTTACTTCCAAGAAGACCCGGGAAAATATATTAACTGCGGCTTTCCTTATTACAATAGAAATGAATTACAAGAATTACAATGGATTATTGAATCTAATGAACATAAGGAAGTTTTTTATAAACAATTGGATATTGTCCAAGACTTAAAAGAATCTATCAAAGTTAGTCCAATTTTAAATATCTCTTTAAACACTATGATATATGCACATATTGTAGCTGCTATAGAAGGATATCTGTCAGCATCATTTATTCATAACGTTTTAAACTCGAAAGCACTATTTAATAAACTATGCTTCACTGATCCAAATCTCAAAAAATTGAAATTTGATATTTCAGATCTTCTAAATAAAGAAGATCTTATCGAACAGCATGTCAGTAAATACTTAAATGATGTAATTTTCCATCGTATTGATAAAATAAGAAAAATGTTTAAATCTGTTTTAGATCATGATTTTGGAGATATTGAATGGTTTGGGAAAGCAGTCTCTATCCGTCACGATTGCGTTCATCGAGCAGGTATCACAAAAGAAAGAGAATCTATAAATATTAAAGACGACGAAATTTCAGAGTTAATTGATAATGCTAAAAACCTGGTAGAAAGTTTAGAAATCACCTTTTCTAATTTGAAACCTAAAATAGAATATAGCTCTTTATCTTCAGATGATTTTCCATTTTAATTAACATTAAAATGCTGATCAGAAATATCATATCATCCAAATTTTAAAGTTTAGATATAATCTAAACTTTAAAATTTTAAATAACATCAACTCTCATATCTAGGAAGAAAAATTCCTCGAATGCACTGAGGATTGATAATTGAAATTTGTATATGACTGTGTTGTTTAAAACCGGCATTAAGGTATAGGTCTTCTCCTTCCCAAAATGCAGCTCTTACAGAATCAAATGGTTCCCCTTCTTTTTCAGCCATTTGAATAGCATATAAAATCACAGCACAATCCAATTCTCTTTTCTTAAAGTCTATATCAGTAGATGTCCAAGCAGTATTCTTAGGTATTTCTTTATCTTCTGCTTTTAACTCTTCTACCATAAATGTATATGCATCACCTACATAATCTAACCAGTATTGATCGAGAAGGTCGAGGCAGTTTCCTAAATCGATAGTTGCACCGATAGCAAAAGGTTTCTTTACACTGGTCTCTTCTCTGGTGCTTTGTTGCTCAGCCCACTTTTGAGCACGTGCAAGACTATTTTCCCAAAAATAGATGCCATGACCTAACCAGTCATAGTCATTTTGACTAGGAAGTAATTCATCTTCACCAGCAATTATTCGTCTGCCTATGGATTCATCTAAACCATGAAAACCAAGAACTAAATTAGAACGACGATTATACATTTAATTATTTAGCTCTAGCTTGATCAGTATTAGTGGATGCTTTAGAAAAAAAATTTTCATTGTAGTTACCACTTGAATCAAGAATTTTTGCATCTTTTAAAAATGCTAATCTAGCTTGATGATCGCTCTTACGGGCTTCAAAAGAACGACGGGCCTTTTCTCTTAAGCTTAGGGTTTGAGTTTGAGTTTGAGTTTGAGTTTGCATAACACTCTCCTGTTTCTGATCCAGTATAGCAAAAATAGAAATTTACCCTAGACTAAAAATTGTATAGCGATAATCTATTTAACATAAAATCTCTTATGCGAAATTCAAAAAAGCGCGGATCTAGTGTCCACGCTTCATATGATTTATACAATGGAAAGTGTAGTGAATTGGATGAGAAAAGCATAACCCTCTAATTGTTTATTTGCTTCTTTGAGCATGCTTTTAATAACAAAGAATTAGAGGGTTAAAATTTCCGCTGCACTTGTTTCTTTATACTTATTTATTGCTATTGTGAGGCTTATTTAATCAGGCTTAAAAAACAACATATAAGATATTGATATAAATAAAAAATATGAGTTATGAGCGAATTTTAGATGACAATTTTAGAAGATTGTCATCTAAAGTTCGCCACTAATCTTATAAACTATTGATTTATAAATAATATATTACTTTTTCTTCAAGAAACTAAAATTCGCCAGTAAGCCCAATAAAACTATATTAATCATAGCCTTACTATAGTAACCTCCCTATAAATAAAAGAATCTAAAAGTAGAATGATCTATTAAAATACAAGTAGAAGATTCTGCATTTGGCTTAATAGTTGGAATTCTAGGTTCTGTCACATTAGGGAATTAGATATCAAATAATTCGGTTAACCCCTTATAGGAAGTATTTTCCATGAAAAAATTCAGTACAAGTGAGCATCTCAGAGAAATGGATCGTAAGGATTGGGCAACAGCCCAATCTATCACCACCTTTGGCATGAACCCCAAAGAAAAAAAAGCCCATGAAAAAAGATCCTGGGAACGCTTTGAGCGGATCCAGTCTGGAGAAACCACAATTAAAGATGAAGAAGCAGTACTGCTTATGCAGTGGCGTGCCTTAAATAATCGGCTTAAAAGCGAGGACTAAAACCATTATCCTTATCTTGATTCCTTGTCTTTTCAGGAGCGATAGCCTTTTCCCTCATTTGCAAAGGCACACGTTCGATGACTTGCCGCTGAATAAATGCCAATTCTTCATCAATAGAGGCGATCTGAATAACTGAACCCTCTAATTGTTGGCCAAGATCCCTTAAGTATTCGAACCTCTCGACTCGATCGAAGGACTCGGTATTCAAAAGGTCTATATAGGTCTGTAAATCATGCTGAATCAACCTAAGCGGTTGGGTCGTTTGACGATCTTGCAATAAGGTTTGCAGCATCTTCTGTTGTAAAAACAATAACTTTTCTTGGGCATACCATCGCTGCCGTGTCCGTGGAGTCTCGACTTGCTTTTGCTGTTCTTCAATGGTTTTTCGATTCTCTAATTCAGCCTCATAAAATGGACGATACAACTCATAATTATTTTCAGCACGTAACCGGTTAATTTCAGCAGTCATTCTTTCCCGTTCGGCCACTAACGCTGGCTCTTTCTCACGCGCAAAACGGACGGCCTTATTCATCACAGGCACATCCTTCAGCTGTGTGCCATGCTTCTTATTGTATTCCTGATTGGATAAACAGCTGACCAGGCTAGGGACCTCGACCTGAATGCCCCGGATTTCCACCATCTTGGTGGGAGCATAATACCTTAGACTTTCATTAATAAGCTCTTCAGTCTTCTGCCGATACAGCTGCAGCTGCGCCTTTCCCATGCCTAACACATCAGCTGTTAACTTCTGTGCCCCGCCTTTATGCGGATCCTTCGGATTATAACGCTTAAAAAACTGCTCTGCTGTCCGCTCGATGCCATCCACATGCCGCTCACTGTACATGAAATGCAAATGCGGTTGCTCTTTCCCTCCCAAGGACCCAGCATGATTATGAATGGCACAGGTGAATGGATAGCGGTAACTGTCTGCAAACTCACTAATGAATTGCTCGGCCAGTTCAATCCGCTGTGCCTGACTCAGCTCTTTGGGCAAGGCCACCACCATACTGGAACAGGTGCGGCCATTACTTCGTTCATAAATATCAGCAGCTTCCCAAAACTCAGCCGGCTTCCCTTCAGCAAAATTCGGCATATTCCCCGATCTGACAAACTCAATCTGTTCTGAAGCACTTTCTTTGTAATTTCTGAAATGCGAAGTCCGGCTAATGTAATGAAACCGGTTCTTGGCCGTGGCACCATTTTTCACTTTTCCGGATCGGGTCTTCACGGCCTTTTTTGTTGTGTGTTCCAGATTGCAGTAGAACATATTCCCACCTTCAAATTCACGGAGCCTCGCAGAGCCTGCGGAGCACGAGGAGAAGTGTTTTTAATTCGATATAATTGCGTAGTAATTATATCGAATTAAAAACACGGAAACGAGCTTAAGAATTAAAAAAAATGTTCCCACATTTTTTTTAATTCTTCCCGTGCCGGCCTATGCTAAACTGAAAACATAAAAACCTCACCCATTTTATGCTGGAGAATGCGATGGCGGCCCGTGGAAGACCTGCGAAAA